>CAMOTP010000023.1 GCA_946625925.1 uncultured Alphaproteobacteria bacterium
CATGTTGTGGACCTTGCACGTGGTCATGTTTGTGCGTTGGGTGTTATAGAAAAAAATTGTGGTGTTGATATATTTAACCTGGGCACAGGTCATGGATATTCGGTATTGGATGTAATAAACGCATTTGAAAAGGTGAATAATATAAAAATCCCATATGAAATAGTTGCACGCAGACCTGGTGATATTGCAATGTGTTATGCTGACCCGGCAAAAGCAAAACGCGTATTGGGTTGGGTTGCACAATATTCATTGGAAGATATGTGTCGTGATTCTTGGAATTATCAACAAAAGAATATGTAATTTTTATTGGTCAACAACATTTTATCATCCCAGATTGATAAAAAATATTATTGCAAATATAACATGTTAGGATACAATCGATAAAAAGGGTACGTATTCATATGCCAAAAGAGATTAGATTTTGTACACCAACTGGAAAATATTGGTTTTTAAGTCCGTTGGCTAAATTTCCAATAAAAATGTCTGTTGACGGTGTTATTTATGTGTTTCCAAGTGTTGAACATTATTATCAGGCAATGAAATTTTATGCTAATGACGAACGTTTTAATAATATTTTGAATCTGGAAAACGCCGATGATGCACGACTTATTACTAAAACACCAGAATATAAAATAAATCGCAGAAAAGATTTTGATAAAAACAAATTTGATATTATGGAACGAGGTCTGCGGGCAAAGTTTGTTCAAAACCCAGATGTTGCCGAAATGTTGAAACAAACAGGTGATGCGATACTGATAAAATCGTGTCCTGTATGTTATAAATGTGGATTTGGTGAAGGTAGCGGTATGAATCGTATAGGTAAAGTTTTAATGCAAATCCGGGCAGAAATTCAAAAATAATGTAAATTACGGTTCAAAAGTAGTGAATTTTCGCCACTTTTTTATTTGGTTTTATAACGAGGGCGGGAGATGGATTTCGCTCGACACGTTGTGTCTGCGCGCAAATTTGTAGTTATTCGAACTTCGTTTCAATAGATTGAAACTTGTTCTTATATACAAATTTTGAACCAGGGCAACAAAAGTTGCCGTGGCCACAAACCTACGACCGTGAAAAATTTAAATAAAAAAACGCCCAAAAAATTGGGTGTTTTTTATTTAAACTGGTTGCGGGAGATGGATTTGAACCAACGACCTTCAGGTTATGAGCCTGACGAGCTACCGGACTGCTCTATCCCGCGATGATAGGGTTAATTATACACTAAAATAACGGGCTGTCAATAAAAAATAAGATAATTTTTAAAAAAATTTGACTTAAAACCGATTGTTAGTCGATTTTTGTCCCTTTGGTTCTTGCATTGTAAATTTATTGTTGCTATGATTTTGTTGAATTTTATTGATGGTGATTAAATGGCAAAAAGTAAGATTAGAAAATATTTTTTAGACCCTATTTTGGGGTTGGATATTGTACAGTGGTGTTTTGCTATACCTGTATCTTTGATGATGTGGTTGGTTTTTGCAACCTGTTGTACACATATTCGTAATAAAAAAATATTAAAAGAATACCGGAAAAAACCGGCTGTGTTCGTTGTTTGGCATGGACGTTCAATGGTGCCAACGGCTGTGATGGCGTTATATCGTATGCGGTCGTGTGTTGTGACCAGCAGACATAAAGATGGTCGTTTTATGGCAAAAATTCAACATATGTTCGGTGGTAGGGCTATTTTTGGCAGTTCTTCATCTGGGGGGGTGTCTGTGCTGCGTGAAGGTGTGCGGTTGTTGAATAAGGGTGGACGTTGTTTGGTTTTGTCGCCTGATGGCCCAGGGGGACCATCTTTGCGTATGCAAGAGGGCGCAATGTATTTCGCAAAAATGACAGGTGCACCAATTATTCCTGTGTGTTTTTCTGCTTCGAAATCATGGTTCCAAAAACGTTGGGATCGTTATTTGGTTGTTTTGCCTTTTTCCAAGGTTATTGTTGATGTTGGTGAACCTATGTTTGTAAAATCAAAAATTAAAACACCAGAATTCGAACAAGAACGTTTGGAAATCGAAAAAAAATGTATTAAACAATTACGCGACCTGGACAAGATTTTTAATTTGATGCAGGTTGAAGAAGGTATGAAGGCCAGTACTTTTAAAAAACAAATCCGCGAAGGAAAAAAGTTGGTCGCCAAAGCCAAAAGTGATAAAAAATGAAAACACCAAAATGGTTTTTACATAAAGGTTTAATCGCTTGGTTATTATTGCCTTTTTCGGTATTGTATTATTTGGTTAGTAAATCTGTTTTTAAATTACGTGCCAAGCACCCATTGGTATCCAGACGAAAAATAATTTGTGTTGGAAATTTGTTGGCTGGGGGTGTTGGTAAAACACCGGTGGTTCGTCAAATTGCTGAATTTTTAGATGCACCTGTGGTGATGCGTGGATATAAGCAAACAAAAAAAACAAATGGTGTTGGCGACGAGGCCATGATGTTGGCACGATGTGGTATAAATGTGCATACCGGGGACAGAAAAAGCAATATTGTTTTATTGAATAAGCAAAAATCTAAAAAACCAATTGTTATGGATGACGGATTTCAAAATCCAAGTATAAAAAAAGATATTTCTGTTGTTGTCGTTGATGAAAGTTTGGGTTTTGGAAATGGATTTCTGTTGCCAGCCGGACCTATGCGTGAAGGTGTGGCCGGATTAAAGCGTGCGGATGCAATGATTATTATAAAATCCAAAGATGTTAAACATAAAGATTTAAAAATTTTTGCAGGTATTCCGGTGTTCTATGCTGAAAATACAACTGTGTCACCATATTCTGATGATGTGTCATTGGTTGCTTTTGCAGGAATTGGATATCCAGAAAAATTCTTTAATAAGTTAAAAAATGTTGTTGTAAAAAAGTCTTTTGCTGACCATTATCAGTATAATGAATCTGATATAAATCAATTGATGAAAGTGGCGGATAAATATAATGCAAAATTAATTACTACGGAAAAAGATTGGGTCAGATTGCCGGAAAATGTCCGTAAAAAAATTAAATATGCAACATTAGATACAAAAATAGATAAGGCTTTTTTTGATTGGTTGGAGGAAAGGTTAAATGGCAACATTTAAAAAGAAATTTGAAATATCTGGGCATGGTATTCATAGTGGAAAACCTGTGCGTATGGTTATAAAACCAAGCAGCAAGCCAGGTATTGTTTTTTATCGTGTCGATATGAATAAAAAATTCAAAATTCCTGCAATTTATTCTAATGTTGGCGAAACAAAAATGCGCAATACCACAATTGGTAAAATGGATTCAGAGCATGTCCAAACAATTGAACATTTAATGGCTTCGTTGATGTTGGTTGGTGTTGATAGTGCGGTTGTGGAAATTGATGGCCCGGAAACACCAATATTAGATGGCAGTGCATACGAATTTATGAAAAAATTCCTGGAAGTAGGTGTTGAAGGAAATAAACTGAAACGTATTATTGTTAAGAAAGAAATTATTGTTACTTCGGATGAGGCCAAGAAAAATGTGCATTGGTTTGAAAAATTCAAATTTTGGATTTTAAATAAATTAGCAGGTCGGGATACACGTGGCTTTGTGAAATTATTACCAAATGATGGTAGGGGATTAAATGTTTCTGCGACATTGGTTTATCCTGAAAAAATTATTGGGTCACAAAGTTTTTCTTATACGTTTAATGAAACGAAAAAATCCAGAGATGTGTTTATGCGTGATGTTGCACACGCCAGGACTTTTGGAAAAATTTCAGAGTGGGATTTTTTGAAAAAGCACGGTATGGCACATGGGGCAAATGAACATAATGTTATTGTGTTGAATGCAAAAGGTGACGGAACGTTGAATCAATTATATTGGAAAGATGAATTTGTTCGTCACAAGGTTATCGATGCGCTGGGTGATATGTTTACATCTGGGGGGATTATTGTGGCGGATATGATTTCTTGGAAGGGGAGTCATGCTTTGAATAATTTGGTGTTAAGAAAATTGTTTAGCGACCCAAATAATTATGAAATTGTTGAAAAGTAAAATTTAAATAAAAGGAAAGGAAAATGAAAAAATTATTTTTGTTTGGATTTGTTTGTTTGTTGGCGGCTTGTAATCATACTATTAATCCAGAAGGTAATAGTGATAAGTTGGTTTTATCTGATACAGAACCCAAAGGTTGTGTGTATTTGTATAAAATGGATGCTGATGCTTCTTTTTATTCACATGATGACGCAGTTCAGTATTTGAAAAACCGTATTGCAGGACAAAATAAAACAGGAAATGTTTTTTGGTTGGAAAAAGATAAAAAAGAACAAAATTCCTGGGTTATGTTCGGGCCAGAGTATAAATATTCTATGACGGCACGTGTTTATGATTGCCCGATTAATAAATAATTTGTTGTTATAAAAGCCTGTTGATAAAAATTAATGGGCTTTTTTATTATTATCTGTTTGCCAAAGATTGTATTTTTTTGTTATAATTGGAAAAGGAGAGATTAAATAAAGTGTTAGATACTGCAATTGGGGCTTTTTTTAGTTTTATTTTTAATAAATTGTTCAGAATTAGCGATAATGCTCTGAGTGATTTGTTGCGTGTAAATAAAAAACGTTTTGCTGCCGGATTGTTTTGGCAACCGGTTGCGGTTGGATATACACCACGTAATTATGCACGTGTTTTGGCCAGAAATTCCAAGGGCAAGGCGAATTTATTTGTTGAATACAGATCTATGGTTGGTATTGCATCTAGGCATAAGGGGTATATTGTTGGTATGCCATCTGTGGCGGCCGAAGTTGTAGATGCTTTGTCCGAATATTCTTCGTTTTTGGCTGTGTTTTATATTGATAAAAAATATTATTTGTTGGCGGTTCGTAATAGCGTTATTTTGGCTGATAAATTGTTTAATAACGAGGCAGATGCACGTGCAGAATATGCCAAGTTTTTGAAAATTCCAGATTGGACTGCTTTTATTGCACCTAATTCTTGGGGAATACCACGTGCGATGGAACGTGATTTGAATACTTTGTTGCCACGCAAGGCAAAATATACCCTGCGTACAATTAGTCGTTGGCGTTCAAATATAATATCTTTGATTTTATTGGTTTTGTTTTTTGCAGGTATATATTTTGTTTTTCGTGAACCGATAGAAAAAATTAAAACACCAAAAGTTGAATTAAATCCGGAATTGGTGGAACAATATAAAAAACAAATAGAGGCAAAGAATAAAGAATTAGATCAGCAATTTGATATACAAAAACAAGAATATAAACCTTTAGTATATCCTTATTCTTCGTTGCCTGTGCCGGCTGAACGTGCAAAACAATGTTATCAAGCAATTGGATTTTTAATGCAACCGATTACTGGTTGGATACAAACAACGGCTGTGTGTGATGAAACAAAAGCCAGTGTTGAATTTACAAGAAAATATGGTTCGTTGGATGAGTTTTATGCAATTGCATCAGATTTCTTGCCGGGGGTGACGGTTACAGAATTAGATGAAAACACATTAAATGTGACGGTTGCGTTGCCAGAAGTTAAAAGGGTTTCTTCGCAAGATGAAAGAGATGCGGAATCTGTGGAACGTGGTGTTGTTAGTTTGTTCCAAACGATGAATATGGATGCAAAAACAGAGATTGTTGTTGATACACTGACAAATGGTGTTGAAACGGCTAGTTTGAACATTGTTGAGGTTGCGGCATCTTCTAAATTATTGCCAATGCAATTTACAAAAATGTTTGAAGATTTTGGTGGCTTTTACATTACTCGTTGTATGTGGAATGCTACATCACGGACTTGGAACTATGAGGTTATAATCTATGCAAAATAAAAATAAATTATTTGGTTTGTTGTTAGCATTGTTTGCTTTTTGCACTGTACCATATACTGGTTATGCAGAAGAAAATTTATTTGATGATTTTATAGAAGAGGAAGATTCTTTTGATGATATAGATGATTTAGATTCAGATGATGAAGCACAAGCAATGGCTGGTGCGGCATCTGTTGCTGATTATAATGTTGATGGCAGTGTGTTTCAAAAAATTACAGATTTAGAGCAACAAAAAGTGTTGATGGAATTAGAAAAAGAACGCGCACAATTAGATTTAGATTTAGATAGATTGGCTGCAGAAAAAATTAAATTGCAAATGGAAATGGACACTTTGTCTGGTCGTGCAGAACAAGAACAACAAATTTTGCAAAACGAAAAATCAAAATTAGAGGCCGAGGCTGCACGTATTGAACAAGAAAAACGCGCATTGGCAGCAGCAGCAGAAAAAGGTGATTTAGATGCGTTTGTGCCTGAAAAGGCAAAAAAGAAATCTGCACCAAAGAAAGCAAGTCGTGAAGATTTAGACGAAGATGATATTGCCAGTATGTATAAATTGGTAAATGTTATGGGTGCTGGAAATCAATTACAAGCAACATTGTCTGATTTAGAAACCGGTCAAACAAAACGTGTTAGTGTTGGTAAAAATATAAGTGGTTTTGTTGTGAAATCTATCTCTTTGGAAGATGGTGTTGTGTTTAGTAAAGATGGTGAAACACAGAATTTAAATATATCTAGTCGGTAATAAAATGAGTAAAAATATCGATAATGATTTAATCGCAAAAAAAACATCTGTGCCAGATGGTATGGATGGTGCTGCGATAAAAGAAATAGTAGATTACTTGTATTCTAAGGGTAATCGTCTGTTGACCGCAACTGGTGCACGTATGGAATTGTCCAAAGATGTGCAGAGTTTGATTGCATATTTTTCTGGTGGTGAAATTATTATTTCCAGAACACATAAATATGATGGGCGTGTGTTGGCGTTTATGGATTTGTTAAAAGAACGCAATATGCCTATGCGTATACCGTTTTATTCTGATTTGGGTTTGGTGTCTGCTATTTATAAAACGTATGAAGAACGTTTGGGTGGTTTGGGTCGTGTGCGTACAGAATACGATAACCAAATGCAAAAAGATTTTGTTGATATTATTGCACGTGCTGCGGCACAAAAAGTATCAGATGTGCATATCGAAGTCGCAGACCAGACAACAATTTATTTTCGTATAGATGGCAGTATGCAACCGGTGTTGGAATATAATTCTGCATGGGGTGAATCTTTTGTGCGTGCTGCGTTTGCATCGGCAGATATATCTAATTCTAACTATGCACAAAATGAATATCAATCAGCCCAAAAAGATGGTAGAACACCTTTGCGCGGAACCAAAGATTTGTTTTTACCTGCGGGTGTGACAAGTATTCGTATGCAATTTAATCCAATTGCTTTTGGAACGCGATATGTTGTTATGCGTTTGTTGTATGATAACCCATCCGAAGGAATTAAAACAGAACAAGAATTTGGTGAATATGAACAAAAATTATTGTTAAGGTTGCGTTCTTATCCAACAGGGTTGGTAATTGTTGCGGGTCCAACAAGTTCTGGTAAATCAACAACGTTGGTTCGTAATATGTCGTTGATGTTAAAAGAACGTAATTATGAAATAAATATGATAACTGTTGAAAACCCAGTGGAACAGAAGATTTTTGGTGCACATCAAATGCCTGTGGTTAATGCTATGAACGAAGAACAGCGTGATGAAAAATATACAGAAGCATTAGCAGCGGCTTTGCGTAGTGACCCTGATACATTGATGGTCGGTGAAATTAGAACGTTGGCGGCAGCACAGTTAACGGTGCGTGGTGCGTTGTCTGGTCATAATGTTTGGACAACTTTACATGCTAATTCTGCGATGGCGGCATTAACAAGATTGTTGGATATGGGGGTCGAAAGTTTCAAATTAAAAGAAGAAACGTTGATGCGTGGGTTGGTATCTATGCGTTTGTTTAAGAAATTATGTCCGCATTGTCGTGAACCGTTGGCAAATCACCCGGAACATCCTGCATATAATCGTGTAATGGATGCTTTTGGTATGGTTGGTTTAAAACAAACTTTTATACGCGGTTCTGGGTGTAGTGAGTGTAATGGTAGTGGAACACTGGGCCGTATCAAAGCAGGTGAAATTATTATTACAAATAGTGAGTTTTTAAGATTAGCTTTGGCTGGTAATACTGATTTAGCAATAAAGTATTGGTTAGAGGAAATGGATGGTAGAACATTAAAAGAGTCTGCTGCTGAATTGATGTTAAAGGGTATTATTGGTGTTGATGAGTTAGAACGTTGGGTTGGTTTGTTAGATAGGCCTGGGGAATATTAAGCAATATGGAAAAGTTAGAATTATTTTATGCAAAATTGGTATTCAAAATGAATACCGAACGCAGACTTGCATTGATACGCAAGTTAGCGTCTTTGTTGCGTAATGATTTTTCTTTGATGGATGCGTTGGGACGTATTGAAAAAATAGAATCCAAAGAAGGCAGAAAACCAGATGAACCATATGCTATTGTAATGCGTGAGTGGCAAAAAAATCTGGAAAAAGGACTCAGTTTTTCTGATGCTACACGTGGATGGTTGTCATCCGAAGAAACGTTGTTGGTGACATCGGCTAATGTGACAGATTTGGTTGTTGCGTTGGAAAATGTTGATAATGTTATAAACGGAATTACAAAAATAAAACGTGCAATGAGAAATGCTATTTCTTATCCGTTGTTTTTGTTGGCGTTGACTTTTGGTATTATCATTATGGTTGGTATGTATTTGGTGCCACCATTGGCTTCGGTGGCAGGACCGAATGTTGTTTGGACAGGGGCGGCAAATTTATTAATCCAAGTATCCGAATTTTCTATGAATTATTGGCATATGATTGTTGTCGGTTTTGTTGTTATATGTGTGTTGGTTTGGATTAGTTTGGCAAATTGGACTGGATGGGTGAGGACATTGTTTGATGATTTGCCACCTTGGAATATTTATAAAATGCATACTGCGGTGGGGTGGTTGATGTCTTTGTCGGCTATGGTGTCGGCTGGGATTACTATGCCGGATGCGATGCGTATTTTAGCGGATAATTCCAATAGATATTTGAGAGATATTTTGGAATCAACGTTGCGTTATATTGCAAATGGTGATAATTTAGGGGTTGCGTTGTCAAAAACAGGGCGTAATTTTCCAAATAATGAAATTATTGGTGATTTGACTATTTATTCTGAAATGAATGATTTTGCACCGAACATATCACGTGTGGCGAATGATTATTTGCAAGATTCTGTGAGAAAAATGGAGTCTATATCAAGCACACTGAATAGTGTTGGTATTTTATTAGTGTCAATTATTATTGCGTGGGTTGTGTTGGCGACTTTCCAGATGCAAGATCAAATAACCATGATGTTATCTTAAAAAAAACCGGCATTTGCCGGTTTTTTATTGTTTGTGTTTTTATACCATAAATGGCAAATTTTCCAAAGTCCCTTCGGTGACACGAACATTTACGTCGATTAACATAAATATTGAATCTGGCGATGGGGTAAAACCTTGGGGAAATATGTTTTTTGCCAACAAATGGCTGGTATTTACTGTTATTTTTGTAACCAGGTGGTCATCGTCCAATAATGTATAAATTGGCCCGATATTTGTCGGTGTGTTTCCACCGATTTCGTGTTCGTTTTGTGGACAACGCAGACCATCCAATAATGTTTTTATACGGTTATCTATATCAGAGTGTGCAACACCAACGATTTCAGGGTGCAGCATTAAAATATCCAATTCTGCAATCATATTCAGGTTTGGACTGATAATTGGATTCCAGTCTATGCCGCCAACATGGCGTGTAATAAGTGGGTTTTTGGACGCGTCAGGCAACATATATTTGGTTAAATTATTCCAAGGACTGTGTTCGACCAATTTCTTTAATTGTGGGTGAAATTGCATACGTATATCAGCAATATGTTGGGCACGTTTTTTAGGGTTGACAAAAATATCTCCAAAATAAATTAATTTAAATTTCATAATAATCTCCTTGTGATTTTTATGCCTTTTTTCTTGATAATTATAGCAGAAATTGCTATGGTTTGGGTAGTAAAAAACGAAAGGAATGATAATGGTTGTAAATAATGAATATACAGGTGATTCAATTAAAGTTCTAAAAGGGTTGGAGGCTGTTAAAAAGCGCCCTGGAATGTATATTGGCGATGTTGGTGAATGCGGTGATGGTTTGCATCATATGATTTACGAGGTTGTCAATAATTCTATTGACGAAGCGATGGCTGGATATGCTGATACTGTTTATGTATCGTTGAATGCAGATGGCAGTGTGACAATTCGTGATAATGGTCGTGGTATGCCGTTTGATATTAATCATGAAACAGGACGCAGTGCGCTGGAATTGATTATGTGTGAATTGCACGCAGGTGGTAAATTTGATAACGAAGGTAATGGCGCATATAAGGTGTCTGGTGGTTTGCATGGTGTTGGTGTATCTGTGGTTAATGCTTTGTCTACTTGGTTGGAAGTACGTGTGTGGCGTGGTGAAAAGCAAGCGTTTATGTCGTTTGCCGAAGGTGTGCCAACAACAGATTTACAAATTACAGAAAATAAAACGCATCATGAACATGGGTCAGAGGTTACTTTCTTGCCATCGCCTGATACGTTTACAGGTACAACGTTTAATTTTGATACATTGGAAACATGGTTGCGTGAACAATCTTATTTGAATGCAAATGTTCGTATTATTTTGGAAGATTTGCGTGGCGCAGAAAAGAAAGAACGCGAGTTTCATTCGGTTGATGGTTTGAAAGGTTTTGCAACGTATTTGGATAAATCCAAAGAATTGTTGAATCCAGAACCAATCCAAATGATTAAACAAATCGAAGATTCTTATATTGAAATTGTTTTACAATGGACGACCGCATATACCGAAACATCATTATGTTTTACAAATAATATTCCAAATCGTGATGGTGGAACGCATTTGGCCGGTTTTCGTGCAGGGTTGACACGTGCGTTGAATAAATATATTGGTGAAAAAATAACCAAAAAAGACATTAATTTAACAGGTGAAGATTTCCGCGAAGGTTTGACAAGTATTGTTAGTGTTAAAATTCCAGATCCAAAGTTTGGTTCACAAACCAAAGATAAATTGGTGTCATCCGAGGTTCGTCCGTTGGTAGAAAATACAGTTAATGATATGCTGTATGAATTTTTGGAAGAAAATCCAATAATCGCAAAATCTATTGTGGATAAAATCGTAGAAGCGGCAACCGCACGTGAGGCTGCGCGTAAAGCTCGTGAATTATCACGTAAAAAATCTGGGCCGGAATTGGGTGGTTTGCCAGGTAAGTTGGCAAATTGTTCTGAACGTGATCCAGAAAAATGCGAGTTGTTCATCGTTGAGGGAGATTCTGCTGGTGGTACCGCAAAGCAGGGACGCGACCGTAAGACCCAGGCAATATTGCCTTTGCGTGGTAAAATTTTGAATGTTGAACGCGTACGTTTTGATAGAATGTTAACATCTGATACGATTGGTGCTTTGATTACCACAATGGGTGCTGGTATTGGCAAGGATGAATTTGATATCGAAAAAATGCGTTATCATAAAATTATTATCATGACCGATGCTGATGTGGACGGACAACATATTCAGATATTGTTGATGACGTTCTTTTATCGTCATATGCCGGAGGCTATTGAACGTGGTTATATTTATGTTGCAAAACCACCTCTTTATGGTGTGACGCGTGGAAAACAGCAAATCTATATCCAGAATGAACATGATATGGATGATTATTTGATGAATCAATTAGCAACAGACGGTATGATTCAAAGTGCAGATGGAACCCAGATTTCTGGTGCAGATTTGAAACGTTTGTTGGGTTTGGTTTTGAATATGAAAAATACTTTACAAGCATTGAATCATATTATGCCTTTGCGCTTTATCGAGGCTTTGGCATTAAATGGCGCGTTAGAAAACGAAACAGCAGAAAACTTTGCTGCTGCTGCAAAAATGTTAGATGCAGAAGAGTTGGAATTTGAACGTGGTTGGAAAGTTTCTGGTTCTGATGAAGGTATAACGATTACACGTACATTACGTTCTGTTACAGAAACACATGTTTTACCACGTGAAAAATTAAATTCTCCGGAAATTCGAGGTTGGCACAGAATGGAAGGTAAAGAAGAATTGGTTCAAATGTTTAGACAACCAACAGTTTTAACTGTGAAGTCAAAATCACAGAAAATCTGGGGGGCGTTGGCATTATTGGATACAGCCTTTGAATATGCACGTAATGGATTAAAGATTCAAAGATATAAAGGTTTGGGTGAAATGAATGCGGAACAGTTGTGGGAAACAACAATGGATCCAAACAATCGTTCTTTGTTCCAGGTCAAGATTCAAGATGCATCCGCAGCAGACGAGGTTGTTTCAATGTTGATGGGTGATGTTGTTGAACCACGACGTGACTTTATTGTTGAAAATGCATTAGATGCAAACTTGGATGTGTAATGTTTGATAAAAAGTGGTTTTTTGAATTAGAAAAAACTCTGCGGGAACGTGGATTAGATTCTGATTCAAAATCTTTTGATGAAATACGCGATATGCTGGCGACACCAAAAAGGTTGTCGCCAGATTGTTTTGCTTTTGAATGTGCGTATGTTATTTTGGCTGGTGGGTTTTCCCAGAAAACAGCAAAAAAAATCCATTCTGTGATTTGTGAAAAGTTATTAAGTGGTGCAAATGTTGATGATTTATTTAATGTGTTTCACAATAAAAATAAAATAAATGCTATTTATAAAATATGGCAAAATCGTAAAGAATTGTGTGTGGAATATTACAATCAAAAAACATTGGACGATAAATTAAATTTTATTCAAAAGCTTCCTCATATCGGAAAGATTACAGCAAATCATTTGGCACGAAATTTAGGTGTTGATATTGTTAAGTATGATATTTGGATTCAACGATTGGGGGTTGTATACGCAGGAAAACCGGAGTTTTTTATGCGTGTTGATAATGGTAAATTAAATACAGAAATAAAAAAATATTGTGATGATATGTTTTCGCATATGGTGTGTGTCACAGGATTGCCACGCGGATATATTGATGTGGTGTTGTGGAAATCTGCACAAAATGGATTGATAGAGGAATTAAAAAATGGATGTAAAAATTGAAGAATCTTGGAAGAAAATATTATCGTCAGAGTTTGATAAAGATTATTTTATAAAACTGACAGATTTTGTTCGTAATGAATATTTATCAGGCAAGCAGATTTATCCACGTGCATCAAATATTTTTAATGCGTTTAATTTGTGTCCTGTGGAAGATGTCAAAGTGGTTATTATTGGACAAGACCCATATCATGAACCGGGACAAGCGCATGGACTTTGTTTTTCTGTGCCGGATGGTGTTACACCACCGCCGTCGTTGGTGAATATATATAAAGAAATAGAAAATGATTTGGGACGAAAAAGTTCCACGAATGGTGATTTAACATCTTGGGCGCGTCAAGGTGTGTTGTTATTAAATTCTACATTAACGGTTCAGGCGCATATGGCGGCATCGCATGCGGGACGCGGTTGGGAACAATTTACTGATGCGGTAATCGCTGCGTTGACGCACCGTGAAAATATTGTTTATATGTTATGGGGCAGTTATGCACAAAAGAAAGCAGCGTTGGTTGATGAATCAAAAAATTTGGTGTTGAAAGCGGTACATCCATCACCATTATCTGCATATCGTGGTTTTTTTGGGTGTAAACATTTTTCCAAGGCTAATGAGTATTTGGTTGCAAATGGTAAAACACCAATAGATTGGTAATATTAGAAATTGTGGGTTAGGCCAAGTCCATAAAAAGCGTATGAATTATTTTCGTCAGCAGTATTTGCGTTTGAAAAATGTTGGATGAAAAGTTCTGTTGCCCATTCTTTTGTAATATTGTATCCAATTGTGACCTTGAATTCAAAAACAAGTTTTGCACCCAGACGTTTGTTCTCGCGTACTTGTAATCCGGTACCAGCGCCCATACCCATATATAGTTTGTTATAACGGAATAAGGCAATATCTTCGGTTAAATATCCAATAGGTGTTGTGTAATCACGCCAATTCCAACCATTTTTTTCACCAAAACCGGCCGTCATGGAAATATTTAAATTTCGACGTGCGGGAATTCTGAAAAATGTTGTTGGTTGTGAATATGTTATTGTTCCGATGTAAAACGGTACAGGGCGAACAGGTGGTGGTAATAAAATACCAGTATCAAATCCTTGGCCAATACCGTAAAATGTTTGGTTTTTGTATTTGCCCATAAAAGGGTTTTGTTCTGGTAAAAACCATGAATCAGCCAATGCAGGTGTTGATATTAGAAGTGGTAATAAAAATAGTAATCTTGTTCTCATGTTCAGATATTTTATCATAATTTTGATGTAAAGACAAATTGAATAAATGCTATTTAAATAAAAAAAACCGGTACAAACCGGCAAATCTTGGTAGCGGAGGGGGGACTCGAACCCTCGACACACGGATTATGATTCCGTTGCTCTAACCAGCTGAGCTACTCCGCCAAGCAGATGCATTATAATAGTAAAAAAATAAAAATCTAGTAAAAAATGGTTTTTAAGTTGATTTTTACGTGTGGGCAGGTATAATAACCCCTGTTGCCCTAATAGTCTAGTGGTAAAACACGTCCTTGGTAAGGACGAGTCGCAA
>CAMOTP010000024.1 GCA_946625925.1 uncultured Alphaproteobacteria bacterium
TGGTTTCTATCAACCGCGTTTCTAAAACAGTGAAGGGCGGTCGTAATATGTCTTTCAGCGCATTGGTCGTTGTTGGGGATAAAGCCGGTCGTGTTGGATTTGGTAAAGGTAAAGCTTTGGAAGTTCAAGCCGCTGTGCAAAAAGCAACCAAGGCAGCAAAAGCAAAGATGGTACGTGTTCCTTTGAAAGAAGGTCGTACTTTGCATCATGATATTTCTTCTAAATATGGTGCAAGTAAATTGGTTGTTCGTAGTGCTGTTCCAGGTACAGGTATTATTGCTGGTGGTGCATTGCGTTCTGTATTTGAATGTTTGGGAGTCCAAGACGTTGTGGTTAAATCCCAAGGTTCAAATAATCCAAACAATATGATTCGTGCTGCATTTTTGGCTTTTGCGAAAATGAATTCACCAAAAACAGTTGCTGCTCGTCGTGGTAAAACTGTGGCTGAAATCATTGCCGGTCGTGATGGTAAAAAGTTAGAAGTTGCAGAAGAAGCAAATAAATAATCGTCAAGCACAAAGTATGGAGATAGACATGGCTAAAGTAACTGTAAAACAAGTAAAAAGCATTATCGGTCGTCCAGAATATCAACGCAAAATTGTGTTGGCTTTGGGTTTGGGACGCATTGGTAAAACAAAAGAGTTAAACGATACAGATAGTGTACGTGGTATGGTTGCAAAAGTATCACACTTGGTCGAAATCGTTGAAAAATAATTAAAATAAACCGAGTACGTAATACTTGTATTATGTGCGAATTAGACTATATCAATAGTCGTAGGATTAAAAGGAAAATAAAATGAAATTAAATGCATTGATGGATAACAAAGGCGCACGTCAAGATATTAAGCGCGTTGGTCGTGGTTTGGCATGTGGTTATGGTAAAACTTGCGGTCGTGGAACCAAAGGTCAAAAGGCTCGTGCGGGTTCACGTAAACAAGCAACGTTCCAAGGTGGTCAAATGCCAATCTTGCGTCGTTTTCCAAAATTTGGTTTTACAAATCCTTTTGCAAAGGAATATGTTACAATCAATTTGGGTGATATTGAAAAATTTATTGCATCTGGTAAAATTGATGCCAAGTCACCAATTACAATGGAATCTTTGTTGGCTGCAAAAATTATCAATCGTAAATTGTCAGGATTGAAAGTTTTGGCCAAAGGTGAAATCAAAACAGCAGTTAATGTTGTTGCAGATAAATGGTCTAAAGCTGCTGAAGAAGCCATTGTTAAAGCAGGTGGAAAAATTTCCAACAAATAATTAATCTTTTTTCATCCTGTGTGTTAAAACACAGGATGAAATAATACTAAAAAGTAAAACGCATGAAATCCATATCGAATTTTTTCAAAAACCTTAGTGATTTGCAAAAGCGTATTTTGTTTACTCTGGGCGCTTTGATTGTTTATCGTATTGGGTCTTTTATACCATTACCTGGGGTTAATGCATCGGCTGTGTTACATTTGTTTACAGGCGAAGGTAGTGGTATGTTGGGAATGTTTGATATGTTTGCAGGTGGTTCTTTGTCACGTATGTCTGTTTTGGCATTGAACATCTTTCCGTACATTTCTGCATCCATCGTTTTGCAGTTGTTGACAGCAACCAGTAAATCTCTTACGGATTTGCGTAAAGAAGGTGAATCTGGACGTATTAAAATTAACCAATATACTCGTTATTTGGCGGTAGTTTTGGCTGTTGTTCAAGGTTGGGCTGTTATTCGTGGATTAGAGGCAATGGCGCCAGTAAATGGTGTGTCTGCGGTGGTGAATCCAGGTTGGACGTTTGAATTATCGGCATTGATTGCTTTGGTTGGTGGAACTGTGTTTGTTATGTGGTTGGCCGAACAGATTACTGCACGTGGTGTTGGTCAAGGTGCTTCGTTATTGATTTTTGCAGGTATTATTGCAGAGGTTCCTTCTGGTATTGGTAAGTTATTTTCATTGGGCAGTGTTGGTCAGATTTCACCGACAATGATTATGTTGATTGTGGCTTTTGTTATTGGTATTGTTGCCTTGATTGCTTTCTTTGAACAGGCACAACGTCGTATACAAATTTTATATCCACGTCAGGCTATGGCAAATGGTGTTATGAATACAAATGTTTCGTATTTGCCAATCAAGGTTAATATGTCTGGTGTTATGGGACCTGTGTTTGCTGCATCTATTATGATGTTGCCTGCGTTTATTCAACGTTTCGCACAAAGTGATAGTTTGGTGGTTCAATCTATTATTGGATTCTTTACTTATGGTGCATGGTCTTATATTTCATTGTATACTGTATTGATTATATTCTTTGCATATTTTCAAACAGCAGTGGTGTTTAATTCTGAAGAAACAAGTAATAATTTGAGAAATGCCGGTGGTTATATCCCAGATGTTCGTCCTGGTGAACAGACAATGCGTTATTTGGATGGTGTTGTGTCCAGAACCACTGCGATTGGTGTTTGTTATTTGATTGTTGTTTGTGTTATACCTATTATCTTGAATACTCATGCGGGTATGCCTTTGGTAATTGGTGGAACCAGTGTTTTGATTGTGGCTGGTGTTGTGTTGGATACAATGAATCAGATTCAATCTTATTTGGTTGCAAAACAATACAGTGGTGTTGTTCAGAAAACACAAAAACATGGTCGTTTCCGTGGCTAGTTCGCGGGGCGATTTGTAAAAAGAGATTTGACTTTTGTTGGTTTTGATATAATATGAACAAACAAAAGCAAAAACGAAATTTTGGGCACCCCAAAATTTTGAAGTTTAGTCGGACGATTTATCGTTCATAGGTTAAATAAAAAAGGATAATACAAGATGGCACGTATAGCAGGTGTTAACATCCCATCAGAAAAACGCATCGAAGTTGCGTTGCGCTATATCCATGGTATCGGCCCAACCAGAGCTGCAAAAATTTGTGCTGCTTTGAAGTTGAAAGATGGTTTGCGCGCAAAAGATTTGACTGACGAAGATGTTATCAAAATTTCTAATTACATTGAACAAAACTTTAAGGTAGAAGGCGATGTTCGTCGTGAAGTTGCAATGAACATCAAACGTCTGCAAGATTTGAAAACATACCGTGGTGTTCGCCACCGTAATCGTTTGCCGGTTCGCGGTCAGCGTACACAGACAAATGCCAGAACTCGTAAGGGTAAACGCGTTGTTGTTGCTGGATCTGCAACCAAGGGTAAATAATAAAAACAGGTAGAGATTAACACGATAGTTAATTGAAGACATCTAAAAAAGGTAAAAAAATGGCAGTTAATAAATCTAAAAAGAAAGTTGTAAAAAAAGTTTCGCATGGCATTGCACATGTCGTCGCGACAAATAACAATACTCGTATTACTATTACAGACCCAACTGGCGCTGTTTTAACATGGGCCACAGCGGGTGCTAATAATTTTAAGGGTGCAAAGAAATCTACCCCATATGCAGCAACAGTTGTCGCAGATGCTGTTGGTAAAAAAGTTGCAGAAATGGGTATGAAAACAGTTGATGTTTTGATGCGTGGTATTGGTCAGGGTCGTGAATCCGCTGTGCGTGGTTTGGCGAATGCCGGATTGATTGTTCAAAGTATTACTGATACAACACGTATTCCACACAATGGGTGCCGTCCAAAGAAAGTGCGTCGTGTGTAATACATTACTGCAATAAAAAACGCCCAAATGGGCGTTTTTTTATTGAATCTTATTTAGCCAGGGTTTTGCGTTGGTTTAGCAATTTCTGATACATTTTTTCAGTTAATTCTTTAAATGTTTTTAAATTAAAACAATTTTGTTGTTTGGTGGCAAACATAGTTACTATTTTACTGGAAACAGGGTAAAAAGCACATTCGTTGTCCAATGTTGTAGCAAAATTGTCATCGAATATTGTATATAAATTATCATTTGGTTTATATAATTCGGTTGGTTCAAATACACAATTATCGCGTATTTGTATCTGATTTTTATATTCAATAATTTTTGAATTCCCAATACGTAGATACGATATTGGGGCAGGGGTGTTTGGTGCAATATGTTTTTTGTATGGTGGGTATTGGTCCATACAACGTGGTTTAGGGATACGGTTCCATGATATGTATGCTCTTTTGTTCGATGCTATTAAAAATGTGCCGGTTTTGTTCATTGGCAGATTAAGATCTTTGAGTTTATAGCTGCGCACAAATACAGGATTTTCAGATGTTAATACCATTTTACGCAATAAACAAAATAGTTTTATATCATTATCTAGTGTGGTTATGTTGTATTCTTGAGATATTTGTTCACATGCCTCGTACCATAAAGATGTAAACGATTTAAAGCCACGTATTAGTGTAAATTGGGAATTTAACATAAAATCATCCTTGGTTCATAAGAAATATTATAATTATTCTTACTTTTTATTAGAAAGTCAATCTGTTATGTTTTAGTTGACTTTTTATTTTTCAAGGTATAAAATTGATGCACGCATTGGAAATGTAGTGTTTTTGATGTGTGCCGATTGGCGAAAATAATAAACTAAGCCGAATGGAGTAATTATGATTGAAAAGAACTGGATGACTTTGATTAAGCCTAAAAAATTAGATATCAAAGTCGATGAAAAAAATCCTAATATTGCAACTTTGGTCGCGGAACCTTTGGAAAAAGGTTTTGGTTTGACATTGGGAACTGCGTTGCGTCGTGTATTGTTGTCTTCTTTGCAAGGCTGTGCACCGGTATATGTTAAAATTGATGGTGTGCAACACGAATTTAGTAGTTTGCCAGGTGTTCGTGAAGATGTTTGTGATATCATCTTGAATTTGAAAGGTGTTTATTTCAAGGCATTGACAGAAGGTCAACACAAGGCTGTAATTAAAGCAAAAGGTCCAGCTGTTGTAACTGCAGGTATGATTGAAACAACAGGTGGCGTCGAAGTTATGAACAAAGATGTCGAATTGTGCACTTTGGATAAAGATGCAAGTTTTGATATGGAAATAACTTTGGATTCTGGTCGTGGATATGTTGCAGCAAGTGCACATGGTGATGGTTTACCATTAGGTGTGATTCCTGTGGATTCTATCTTTTCACCAATTTTGAATGTTTCTTTTGCTGTTTCACAAACTCGTGTTGGTCAATCAACTGATTATGATAAATTGGAATTGACTGTTAAGACAAATGGATCTGTGACACCAGAAGATGCTATCGCTTTTGCGGCACGCATTTTAACGGATCAGTTGTTGGTATTTATCAACTTTGAAGATCCTGCACAAGTTAATGCCCAAACAGACGAAGATAAAGCAAAAGATGCTTTACCATTTGATCCAAAATTGTTAAAGCATGTTGATGAATTGGAATTGTCTGTTCGTGCAAATAATTGTTTAAAGAATGATAAGATTAATTGGTTGGGTGAATTGGTTCAAAAGACCGAGGCAGATATGTTGAAAACACCAAACTTTGGTCGTAAGTCTTTGAACGAAATCAAGAACCAATTGGAATCAATGGGACTTGGTTTGGGTATGGAAGTTCCTGGATGGCCACCTGAAAATATTGCAGAGTTGTCCAAGAAATATGAAGACCCATATAAATAAACAAAATATAAATTAAATCCATAATACTGACAAAATATTTTGTCAGGTTATGGGTGTCTCGGTAACAATCCCCGGCTTGCTGGGGCAGAAACAAAAAGGAGTAATCAATGAGACATAGAATAGCAGGTCGCACTTTTAATCGCGATACAAATGCTCGCAAAGCTTTGATGATTGGCTTGGCGAAAAATTTAATTGAACGTGAACAAATTAAAACAACATTGCCAAAAGCAAAAGATTTGCGTAGTGTCGTTGAAAAATTGATTACACGTGCAAAGGTTGATACTGTTGCTAACCGTCGTTTGGTTGCATCTGAATTGGGTAATGGCACCAGTGCAATTGTTCGCAAATTGTTTACTGTGTTGGGACCACGTTATGCAAAACGTCCTGGCGGTTATACACGCGTATTAAAAGCAGGTTTCCGTTATGGCGATGCAGCACCAATGGCAATTATTGAATTGGTTGATCGTGATGTTAATGCTAAAAAAACAGTAAAAACTGTTGCTGCTGAACAGAATGCTGTTGTTGAAACAGAAAAAACAGAAGAAAAACCAGCAGAAAAGGCACCAAAGGCACCAAAAGCAGAAACTGCTGAAAAAAAAGTAGCCAAAGAAAAAGCGGCGCCAAAGGCAAAAACTGCGACAGCAAAGAAAACAGTTGCTGTTAAACGTCGTGCAACAGGTAAATAATTAATATTTATCATTTTGAAAAAAAAGCTCTGCGTTTTGCAGGGCTTTTTTTTAATAAAAGTATTTGGTTATATGCTTAATTTATGATAAAATATAAGGGATAATTGTAAGAGGGAAAATATGAAAAAACTTATTGCGCTGGCGGTGATTTGCTCCGGATTTATTAGTGTTGATAGTTTTGCAGCACGTGTTTCCAGTAGTGCGGGTGCTGCGCGTCGACCTGGGACGGTTGCGTCTGGTGCGACTACAAATGTTTCTGCACCAAAGACAACATCTGCACGTGCCGCACGTATGCCAGCGACAGCAACGGGAAAAACATCAAGTGCCAGTGCACAGCCTACTTCAAGTAAGGTGACAGCGCGTGCTGCAACAAATCAAAAGGTTGTTAACAGTGGTACAAAAATAGCCGGGGCTACGGCTAATAAAGTTGTTGATGAAGAATGTAAAGAAAAATATTACGGTTGTATGGATTCTTTCTGTATGTTGGATAATACCAATGGTGGTCGTTGTTTGTGTAGTAATCGTAATGCAGAATTAGACAAAGTGTTGGAAGATATTCAAAAATTGGATGAACAAAGTTATGCTATGGCAACATCTGGGGTTGAACGTATCAATATGGGCGAAGATGCAGATGATGTAAATGCAATGGTTGATAAAATTACCGGTGAAATGAAAGAACCTGAGGTCAAGAAAAGCAAGGCACGTAGTTTGAATTTAGATGCTTGGAATGATACAGCAACGTTTGAAGAAGATAATGTTTTTGGTGCAGGTATTGATTTCAGTGATTTGAAGGGTGATGAATTACATTCTGCGGTGGCAGATATGTGTGCGAGTCAGATACCGGAATGTTCAACGAATTTGTCTATGTTAAAGTTGATGTATTCACAACAAATCAGATCTGATTGTAATGCGTATGCAAATAGTTTGAAACAACAGAAAAACGCAAGTGCGAAAAAATTACAAACAGCACAACAGGCCTTGCGCGAGGCTGCATTGGAACAACATCAAAATGCAAATAAATATGATTTGGGTCAGTGTACGATTCGTTTCAAACAATGTATGCAAACAACGGCTGGGTGTGGTGAAGATTTTTCACAATGTGCGTCTGTTGTTGCAACAGAAAATGCAAAAAGCAAGGTTGGTAAAAAACAGAAAGTACAAAATTATACTGTCCAGGGTGCTGTTTCGTCTATAACGATTGCGGCCACGACATATGATACGTTGTTGGCAAAAAAGCCAATGTGTGAAAGTGTGACGAAACAATGTGTTAAAGTAAAAGATAAGGTTTGGGATGCTTTCTTGCGCGAGGCTGCACCTGCTATTAAAAGTGCAGAGTTGATTGCAGAATCTAATGTTCGTATGAATTGTATTGGTAATATTTCTGAATGTTTCCAAAAAGCATGTAAAGATAATATCGATCCTAATGATCCCGAAGGTTCATATGATATGTGTTTGACACGTCCAGAAACGGTTCGTTCGTTGTGTAAGGTTCAAATTGATCCGTGCGAGGCCGCAGAACCCAAGATTTTGGATTATGTGTATGCACGTTTGGCATCAATGCGTGTTGATTCTTGTACCAAAGAGGTTAAGTCTTGTTTGCAAGATGAAAATCGTTGCGGTGAAGATTATTCAAAATGTATTGGATTGGATTTAGAAGCGATTCGTGATATGTGTCCTTTGGAAAAGTTGGTTGGTTGTCAGAAAGATGGTCAAGCAGCAGCATGGGAAACAATTGATACCATAGTTCAAGGTATTTATTTGGATGTTGATAATTCTATGTTGGCGAATTGTTCAAATTTGGTTAATGCAAAAATGATGGAAATTTGTGGCGATACGGCTACTTGTTCGGCATTTGATGATGATAATACCATGGGTACAGAAAGTTTGTTAAGTTATAAAGCACGAAATGGTAATTTCATTATTGAAGGTTTGTTGACATTTGGAAATGTTAAGGTGAAAGAAGTAGTCAGTACCCAAGAAGATGTTAAATTTGGTCAATATGAGTTAGATATTTCTGATTATGCAAATAATATCAAAGATGTCGATAATACATCGGCTGCGGCAAAAGAACGTGTGTTGTCTACTTTGCAATCTACGCAAAATAAGATTAACCAGAAAATCGCGTTGTTGACATCTGATCCAAAAATCAGTATGTGCGTAAACGGTCGTGATATGAAACAAATTCGTGGCAAGAATTCTGCCAAGGGTGATACAACAGATGCACGTTATCCGCACTTGTTAGATTCATCTATTATGGCAATTATAAATTCAGGTTTGGATAAGGCCGGAAAGAATTATGCCAAGAAATATGATGAATTGTTAAGTGATGTAATGGAAAAGCAGAGTGATGAAAATAAATCTGCATTGTGTGCTGCGATGGCATCAAATTCATCAATAGTAACTGGAAAGATATTTGTTTCCAGAAAGGGTAGTGTGTTGGCTAAATTGTTTGGTAAAGAAGAAACAGGTATGAGTGGTGGTGGATATGATTTGAGATTAGTGATAGATGGTACCGCTATGAATAATTTGTTGGCCCAACAAAAGCAAGGTAAGGGTACATTTATTCAAACAGATCCAAATGGTAATATGGTTAGCCAGGTTGTTATGAATGCGGTGTATTCTGCGGATACAAATACTTGCAAATTAACAACAACGACCCAGGTGTGTGAAAATATGAAGGAAGTGTATGATACATATTATTCGACTTCAAGTTCTTGTGGTTCTGGTGGAATTAGACTGTTAGGTGGTGGCGGCTGCAGTGGCGGCGGCGGCGGTTTGCTGAGTATTGGTGGTGGCGGAAAAACAACGACTACTACTACTTCATCTACATTCAGGGGAACAGTGTGTACCAAGATGACGGCACCAGTTACCAAAACAGAAGATATTAAAATGTAAAATAAAATCGCCCGTTTGGGCGATTTTTTATAAATCTGTTAATTTTGTTATTATACGAATACCGTTGTTTTTCCATTCTTGTTGTTTTTCATCAAAATTCATTATATTTGTTTCACCCAGATATAAAACTGGTTGGATATTGTTTTTTTGTGCCAGGTCTAATAATTTTTGAATTGGGGATTCGCGAGTTTTTCCGGCGGCAAACCATGTTGGTTCATCCATAATCCAAAAGTCGCTGTCGTTATGAACGACAATTGCGGCAGAATCTGTAATAATAATGTCGTTATCTGATGTTGTGAATTTGCGATTATTTTTATTCAAATATTCAATTACTGGATTTGTGTTATCCGATTCGTTTTGTTTATCAGGTGTTGTTGTTTGGTTGTCATTGTTATTATTATCATCGTCATAAAAATTTATATCTTGGAATACTGGTACTGATGATGGTGCTGATGGTGTGTCATAATCGGTGTCATCATCAAAATCAAAATCAGGTGGCAGTGGTAAATCGTTGTGTGCATCGCATGGTTGTGATGGTGTTTGTGTGTTATTTGGATATACATTTGGGTTTACACTGCAAGCACTGCAAATAGGTGTGGATGATAATTGTGGATGGGTTCTGGTATAGAAAAATGCACCGCGCATTTCTGCAGGAAATTTATCTTGTTCTTCGTTTGTAGGCGTTTCGGTTGATATGTCTGTTTTTTCTTCTTGTTTTTTTTCTTCTTCGATTTTTGTTTGTTTAGGAAACAGTTTTTCCATAATTTTGAAAATAAATTTTGGAACAGGTAATGCCAATAATGGTTTTTGGGTTCTGATTACGATTATTGTTGTTGCGATATATAAAGGAACCGCGGCTAAAATTATTAAACTGAACGCAAAACCGCCAAATCCATGTAAGTGGGCATGTGATATATGAATCCAATCGGCACGACTGAATAATTCGAAATTAAACAGCAGGTGTAATAATCCCCACGTGACAAACACGTACCCGATTGTCCATAAAAACGGTATTTTAGATTTTTTTAAAAAGTCTATTATCATCGACATGTTATACATTATAGACAATATATATTTTTTGTCAATTAAAAATATATAAAAATATGCAAAAAATATTTTTTTCTGGGTTTTTTTATGGTATAATGTAAAAAAAAGGGAGAATGTTTTATGCAAAAAACGTCAAAATCATTATTGTCTTGTGTTGCCGGATTTGCGGCGGTTGTGTGCTTTGGTGGCACTGATTCTTGGGCGGCTGGTCGTGCTATGACGACGACTGCGCGTATGCCGACAATGCCTGTGATGTCGATTAATACGGTTGGCACGCATGCGGTTTCCGGTGTCGAGGTTCCCACGGGCAGTAATAATACGTCCGGTGGCGGTGTGGTTAATCCTGTAAACCCGACGCCCACGAATTGCGAGGATGGCGGTGTTGCTAATTCTGAATTTACAGTTGATATGTGTATGAAATCTATTTTGGAATGCATACAGAGTGGCACTTTGCCAAATGGATTGAATGATTTGTTTAACGAAGATTTGCGTAATTCTATCTTTAACGGGATGGGTGTGTGTGCATCTGAATTGGATAAATGTATTCGCGAGGTGCGTGTAGATTGCTATAACGTGTATAATTCTGCCCAGGATGTATGGTTAGATTTTAATTCCAGAATTGTTCAACCAGAATATTATAATTTTGTGTTGCGCAGAACAGGTTTGACACCAAATCAGGCTGAAAATGTTTGCGAATTGTTGGATAAAAACACATATGGTAAATCATTTGCTGCGGTTTCTCATTCTGAAAATGTGACATCCGAATATAACGATAAAATTGGTGCGTATAATGAACAAGAACATGGTTCGTTGTCAAAACATCAACCCCAAGGTCCAATGGTAAATACAACCAATAATGGAAATACCGGTGTTGATGGTGAACGTGGTCATTATGCGCGTTGGGATGCAACAAATGCGATATGTAAAATCCGCGTTGCTGCGTATAACAAAGATGAAATGATTACAAACAAATGGTTGTTTGGTGCGGTTGGTGATGATAAATCAGCAGAAGTATGGCAAGATGCTGGTTCTACATTTACCTGCAACAAGGACTTGTTTGACTTTTCATTGATGAATAATACCAAGACTGCGGCGGTTGTTGGTATGGGTGGCGGAACATTGTTGGGTGCCGGTATCGGTGCATTAGCAGGCCATGGCGACAGGGCGTTTGATTGTAAAAATGAAAGTGCCCGTGCTGAATTGTGGGCTGTGTTGAAACCGAAAATGATGAAGGCTGGTTTACAGAATATTAATTTGTGGTTGGATGAAAATATTTCTATATCCAGTGAATTAGATAGGGATACATGCGAGTCCATTATTGAAATGTATGATTTCTATTTGCGTAAGAAACCATTGGTAAATGCTTGTAGAGAGGATGACAGTGCAACTTGTGATTTTGTGTATGGTAGTGAATCTGGTAGTCAACATGTAACACTACAATGTTCGAAGGTTAAAGAACCTGGTTATTTGAGAGTTCAGGATGGTAAGTTGTATATTGGTGAGACTGATTATGATTTGACTGCTCAAGCCCAGGAGTTTTATGACACTTGCAGAAAGACATGTATTTGTTCATTTAAAGCTTTGATGAAAGGAAATACAGATATCTATTGTGATGGTGAAGCATCAGGTGAATGTCAGAGCAAAGCAAGTGCTGATAGGGAAATCAAAGCATTGGATTCGTTGTTCGACAGTGATGTCAAAGAAGTATTAGAAGGACAAAAGTCCAATAGATTAAAGACAACCTTGGTTGGTGCCGGTGTTGGTTTGGGTACCGGTGGTGTTGCAACGGCGATTACCGCGTTTGTCGAAAGAAATAATATTTCTTGTCATGTCGGTGATGGTTTGAATATTGTTGGATTTGGTAAATCATTCACAATTGGGTCTTTGAAAGATTACTATGTGAAATGGAATCTGAGGGTTGCTGATTCTATCAGTCCAACGGGTCGTGTGACATCTTGCCAGGATTGGATTAATACTTGCGGTATGTACACAACCGAAGAAGATTGTAATAATGTTGTGATTAATTATCAGGCACCTGGCCGTATTACAACGACAACAATTCGCAGTGCGTGCAGAATGGCGGGCAGTGTGTGTGTAGAAAGTACAGCAGCGGTGTCTTATGGTGTGTGTCCACCAAACGCATCGGGCCAGAATAATTCTGGAAATGCACAATCTGATGTACGTTTGATACAACATTAATTTGTTTGTTCGAATTAGATACGGGCGTCGATTTTTCGGCGCCTGTTGTTTTTTATATTAGATATTGACATTTTTATAATTTTGTCTATATTTAATATAAAGGATGTAGAAATGCAAACCGTTTATAATGTTAACATTAATGATGCGAAAATTGGGTATAAACCTGATGGGAATTTTAGTGTTGCCGAATATATTACGCATGTTGATAAATTAAACGACAGATCTGGGAATGCTTTTTCCAGATATTCGCCTGCGTACGTTTTTTGTAATGAACGAATAAATGACATTATAAATGTTTTGCGTCCAGACGGTAAGAATGTGTTGGCTGTCGCAGGCAGTGGTGATATGCCGTTGTTTTTGACTGCGTATGGGGCAAAGCACGTCGATACGTTTGATATATCGTATAATGCACGCGTTATAATGGATATAAAAACACATATGCTGCATAATAAAGTAAAATTTATGGATTATGTTGCGGTGTTAACAAATTTAGAAAAATCGGTTGATGTCACCAAATGTGAATCATGGAATATTGTTAAACCTGTACTGAATTCAGATATATCTGAATATCTGTATGCGATGCGTGGTTGTAAAATATTTATGCGTGGTGATACAGGCAAAGGAATAATATTGCCAAATTCACCAGAATTTATCAGTATGTGCGAAAATGTTCCTGAACGGTATAATTTTATATGGTCGGACTTATTCGATGTCTGTGGGCGAATTTCGGGGCAAAAATACGATATAATTTATTTGTCTAATGTATTTCAATATGTTGCCAATCCAAATCATATTGTTGGTGCATTGAATGATTTTCATAAACATTTGAATCCTGGTGGAATAATGGTTATAGATTCTTTGTTGCCCAAGGCTGTAAAAACAGAATCTGCATCAAAATCTACACAGGTGGAATATGCATATTATCAGCGTTTAAAAAATTATGAATATGTGGGAAAGAAAATTGCTGATTGGGGTAAAATGTTTCATGACCATAATGCAATGACAATGTTTATAAAAACCAAATAAAAAAATACCGCCATCGGCGGTGTTTTTTTTATTGAAATTCGTTATTCTTGTGTAACAAATTATTCATTTTATCTTGGACCATTTTATTGGCGGCTTCGCGATTTGCTTCTTCTCTGGCATCTTGTTCGCGTCTTTGCATTTTGTTTTGTTTTGTCACAGATGTTGAATTGCTGTGTGTCTGTGAATTTGATGCAGTTGAATTGGATGAAGTGTTAGTGGTTGTTTTATCAGATTTGTCTGATGCTTTTTTCTTCTTTTCTTCTTTTTGTTTTGCTTTTTCTACTTTTTTACTATCTGTTTCACATTGTTTAGTCGCTTCATTGTATGACTGTGTTTTGTCTTTGCATACACATTTGCCTAATATATTTAATTTTCCACCAGCTTCTTTGCATTCGTCTTTTTTCTTTTTATTTACGCATTGACCGTTATCGTTAATTGTACCTGGTTTTTTACTGCAATCACAATCACCATTTGTTGGTGTTCCACCAGATTTGGTACATTTTTGTTCTGGAGTTAAAGATTCTTCTTCTTTGTCTTCATTTTCTTCGTCTTCATCTACGCATTTACCGTCTTTTAATACCTTGCCATTTTCTTCACATGTTTCTTCCAGGGCATCTTTGGCTTTCTTGGAATCGA
>CAMOTP010000025.1 GCA_946625925.1 uncultured Alphaproteobacteria bacterium
TGCAAAAAAACCAGCTGTAAAAAAAGTTGCTGTTAAAAAACCAGTTGCAAAAAAACCAGCTGCTAAAAAATGCGCTTGCAAAAGAAAATAATTTTTTCTTTTGATGCAGTTTTAACCCGCAAGAAATTGCGGGTTTTTTCTTACAATATTTTTAGTCAGATGATATATCAGTCTGACTAAAATTGTTGCAGGAAAATCTGACACAACCCCAGACCCCGCATTTTGTTATATGACGCAAAATTATTTGCATAATCAAAAAAACAAAAAATATTTTTTACGTCGACGCAATTTATTGCGTCTATTTTTTAATTTTTAACAAAAGGAATAAAATATGTCTGTTTCCATAGATCAAGTTTTTGTGAAACAATTCGAAGCAGATGTTCATCTTGCATATCAGCAAATGGGCACAAAATTGCGTTCCACAGTACGCAGTAAATCTGGCGTTGTGGGGCAATCTACAACTTTTCAAACTATCGGTCGTGGTACTGCCAGTACGAAATCTCGTCATGGTATTGTGCCTGTAATGAATTTAAACCATCAACCCATAGAATGTGTCTTACAAGATTACTATGCAGGCGATTGGGTGGATAGCTTGGATGAATTAAAAACAAACGTTGATGAACGTCGCGTTGTTGCATCTGCCGGTGCATATGCATTAGGACGCAAAACCGATGAATTGATTATTTCTGCCATGAATAATGCAACAACATATGTTGGTGATTTTTCGACAGGTCTAACAAAAGCATTGGTATTAAATGCAATTGAAAAACTTAATGAAAAAGATGTTCCTGATGATGGTCGCAGATTTGCTGTTGTTGGTGTTCATCAATGGAATGAATTGTTGGGTATTACAGAGTTCGTTTCTTCGGAATATGTCGGTGATACTCCAATGATAAATGGATACGAGACCAGAAAATGGTTGGGTATTACATGGGTGTTGCATAATGATTTGCCATTGGCCAGCAGTACACAACGCAGTTGCTTTATTTATCATGCGTCCAGTATTGGTCATGCGTGTGGCCAAGAAGTAAAAACAGATATTACTTGGCATGGTGAACGTGCTGCACACTTTATCAGTAACAGTATGTCCCAAGGTGCAGTCTTGATTGATCAAGATGGTATTGTACGTATCAAATGCAAAGATAACGCATAACAAACTAAACAAAAGGAAAAACAGATGGCATTTCAAAATAAAAAATTATCTGTGATTGCATATGCAAATGGTTTCACTTTGTGGCATTATGCTGCAAATGAAACGATGACTGCAATTACCACCAGTGGTTATTTTAATAATGTTATAACATTAATGAATTCTGGCGATATTATCATCATCAACGCATCAGACAGCACTTCTATTAAATCAATTACTGTTTCTTCATCAACAGTGACGGTTGGTGCATTGTCTTAAAATTTTAATGCTTAAAAACAGCGGGCTGTAAAATCCCGCTGTTTTTTCTAAAGGTAAAGGTCAAAATATGCTTACAAAACAAGATTTATGTTCTATGGCACTGTTAAAATTGGGTGAAAAACCGTTGGTGTCATTAAATGCAGATAGTGCTTCGGCACAATTATCCAGAACTTTGTACGATACAACACTTGATTCGTTGCTATCAATGCATCCATGGCGTTTTGCAACGCAATATTTTATAATTGAAAAGAATCAAAATAATGAATTTATTATTCCAACAAATGTATTGCGCATATTACATTGTTCCGGTCGCGTAATCGGTAATCAAATTTTTTCAAATGCAAAAACGGTTAAAATACTGGCGGTTGTCAAGGTTGCAGCGGATTGTTTCCCCAGTTATTTTGTGTCGTTGGCAGCAACAAAATTGGCAATAGAATTTTGTATTCCGTTAACAGGCAATCAACAAAATCTGCGAACATTGATTGGTTTGTATGAATCAGAATTTCAAAATGCTAAATTCATAGATTCTACAACAGATATAAATTCCGGTATGAATCATTTTGCTTTGATAGATGCCAGATTTTAATAAAAAGGATTAATACTATGACGGAATTTATACATACACAGAATTCTTTTGCAAATGGTGAAATTGCTCCTGAATTTTATCTGACCAAAGATGTTTATGGATTGGCATATCTGGAAAATATGGATGTTTTGGCTGGTGGCGGATTAACACGACGTCCTGGATTGGTTGATATTGCAACGTTGCCCGGCCGGTCACGAATATTTGCTTTTGATATATCCGAACAAGAAAATTATATTTTAGTTTTTTATGATTATGGTATACAAATTTTTTCTAATGATACTTTATTAGACAGCATGTTATCACCATGGTCCGAAGCAATGTTGCCAAATATACAGTTTGCAATTTACGGTGATACAATTGTTTTTGTTCATCCTGATGTTCCACCATATTGCCTGAAAAAAACAGGGAATACATTTTCTCTATCCAGATTTAGTTTTTATGATACCACAGGTGTATATTCCCAGGTTCCGTTAATGAAATATGATGATATGCGTGGTATATCTATAACTGTCACACCAGGAACCCATGGTTCAAAATCTGCTACTTTTACAACCTCTGCTAATTATTGGCAATCATCAAACATAGACACCATAGTTTGTTTTAATAATCAAAAATGGCGTATTATGGAATACATCAGTGAAACAGTTGTCCAAGCAGTCAGTGCTATGGAATGTACTTTGCCAGAAAATCCAATTACAGATTGGTTAGAAAGTGCTTTTGATAATCGTCATGGTTGGCCACACGCAATCACTTTTCATCAAGATAGATTAGTGTTGGGCGGAACACACTCTGTGCCAGGTGGTATTTGGATGTCTTGTGTTGGTGATTACCATAATTTTAATGCTGGCACAGGTCTGGATGATGAATCCATCACAACAACATTATTATCCAAAGAACATCAACAAATTTGCAGTTTAATCAGCAGCGATAAATTACAAGTGCTGACATCTTGTGGCGAATGGGCTATATCAAACAAACCAATTACGCCATCAAACATAAACGTTGTACAACATACAACCGTAGGCAGTGCAACAACCGTATGTTTGACACCGCAAAAAATAGAAGGCGAAACAGTTTTTATATCAAATACATTAAAAGATATTAGAAAATTATCATTGGATACATTGGGCGAAAAATATAATGCCGATGATTTATGTGCGTTTTCCAAACATTTATTAAATCATCCAACTGATATTGCATATAACAAAGTATCAAAACAGCTGTATATTATAAACACTGATGGAATGATGGCTGTATTAAATCAAAATAGTGGTTTAGGAATATCTGCATGGGCACGATACAGTACTTACGGCAAATTTATTTCTGTTGCGGTCAGTGACGGTTATACTTTTGTAATCATCCAAAAAGATAATACATATAAATTGGCAAAATTTTCCAGTACAGCATTAACGGATTCTGGAATATATAACATAGAATATCGTGCGTCCGGCATACCAATGACATTTTCAGGACATCGTCCGGTACATATTAGATTACGCAAAATAAATTTGCGTTTATGGGAAACCAAAGGCGCATTTATAAATGATATGCGTATAGAATTACCTAATGAAATTTATACGCCCACATCCAGCGGATTTTCCGGGGATATATCTATGAATTTTTTGGGCTCGCAACTGGACGGTTCAGCATCACCATGGACAATCAGTGGTTGTGATGCTGTACCAATGACATTGTTATCTTTGACTGTATATGGTCAATACGAAATATAAAGGAGATAAATATGGGACAACTTGTATCTGATGTCACAGAAGTTTTGAATTATCAAAAATCTAAACAAAATAATGCTAACAAGCGCCAAGAAATTTTACAACAAATGGCGCAAGATGAATTGGTTAAAACAAATCTTGTGAAAAAAGCACTTGCTACGCAACGTGCAAAATATGGTGCAGACGGTGTTAGTGCAACCAGTACGACCGCAGGCGCAGTCTTAAAACGTTTGCGCGATGAAGCCGAGCAACCATACCAAAATAAAAAACAATCAAATTTAACCAAATTAAAAAATATTAAAAATACCAAACCTAATTTATTAAAAAAGATATTATCACGTGCTGATAAAATTGTCGGATAAAAAATGATATCCCCGGTTCATCAATTTGCAGATGTTTGGAATAATGTCATAGGGTACAAGACCCCAGAACATCATAAACAAATGTTAGAATTTTTAGACGATGTATGGAAATCATCAAATCACAGGGGGTTAATGATGGCTTTTCGGCATTCGGGAAAATCTACGGTGGTTGGTATTTTTGCGGCTTATATTCTATATTTGAAACCAGAAACACGGATATTGGTATTGTCTGCACATACAACATTGGCATCCAGAATGGTTTCGCATATTAAAAATATTTTGGAAAATCATCCATTATGTTCAGATTTACTACCAGAATCCAAGAAAGAATGGTCTGCAAATAAATTAACAATAAATAGACCAATAGGTATCCGCGAACCATCAGTTATATGCCAAGGAATTCATGGAAATATAACAGGCATGCGTGCAGATTTAATTATATGCGATGATGTGGAAGTGCCGAATACATCAAATACCCAACAAAAACGTGAAATGTTGCGGGAAAGATTACGCGAATTGGATTTTATATTATCACCCAATGGCACCATGATATATATCGGCACCCCACATACAATGGATACTATATACAGAACCGAACAAGAGCAGGGGGATTAATCCTCTGTTTCGTGATGCTTTGTATCACTCATAAAAGAACGCAATTTGGCTAATAAATCTTGTCCTGGTTTATCGAACATAGGCAAAAATGTTTCGTATTCTGGCATATCCGCCTGGATTTGTGCACGAAGTCGTTCTGTTAATGGCTGTTTTATGATTTGTGTGGCCATATCCCATAAATGGTACGCACGCCATGTTTGCATTACGACTTTCCATTTTGCAGATAATTCAGGTTTTTCAGATACGACATTTTTAATACCAACCAACCATTCATCACCGAATTTTTTAACGACACTTAAATTTTGTAAATTTGTTAAACTTTGTTGATTTGGAACAAATTTATCCAATGCCTGGGTCAGTTCATTCCATTGTTCAGGTGTCAATGGGGTAACCGCTGTGGATTCCATCATTGAACCACCATACGGCAAAAGATTTCTATCAATAGAATCCATTGGGGTTTTACCGCTACGCAAATTTTTGATGTGTTGAACCAACATTTTACCTGTTGGCAAATCAGCCATTTCATCCAAAACATCATCTGATGCTTCTTCGACAAAAATTGGATTTAATACAGCCCAACCACCAAGAATCACATGTTCTTGGCGGTACAAGTTAACTAATTTTTGTGCAATCAAATTTGCTTTCGGTTTCATGCTCTCTCTCCGCTAGGATAATTATTCTGTTAAAATCAAAACAACCTTGTGCATTGTTTTTGCAAAAATCTTTTCCTGTGGATCAACAACGGCACCATACAATTTGCCCTTGCTATCACTGTGAACAACCGCGATATTTGCATCCAATACATCATCCGAACCCAATGCAGCAAAATCTGCATCCAAACACAAAGCCAAATCACCGGCCTTGGCGGGTTGCAAAGCATCTACAAAAACATAAGATTTTTCTGGGATAAAACCGCCAGAACGTTTTGAATTTGGAATAACCGCATAAATTGATTTGCGACCCTCTAATGAAGCAGGGGCAACAATCATAATCTTGTCATTCTTTTTGAACGAAATATGACGTCCCGATGGTGAACCAAATACAGGAACCAATTTTCTGCGTGCACTGTCATACAATTTTGCACCATATAAACCATCGTGCATATCAATGCCAGAAACAGGACTGTCTGGAACCAAAACAGATTTAACACGTTCTTTGACCTTGTTAATTTGTTTTGTTAATTCACCAGATTTATACAAATTAGCAATTTTATCGAACATTTCATTAGCAGACAAAGCAAAAGACTTGGCCAAAGGTTCAACTTCATTTTTATAAATTTCGCGTTGACCGATTTCTATTTTATGATAAACAGACAAAGTCATACCGGCATCTTTTGCAGCCTGTGCAATAGTTTTTCCTTTCATTTGGCGAATTTTACGCAATCCAGAACCAAATATTTTCAAACCGCCATGTTCATTATCGTTCAAACGACGTTTTATTTCCGTTTGCCACTTGTCAGCGACAGCATCAGACTCTTTGATGAATATATCTGACAATTTGCAGCCCAGAATATTGCATATATTCAGCAACTGTTTTTGATTTAAACGACGAACACCTTTTTCAATTTTGGACACCGCAGACAGGCTCAACCCTGTTTTGCGTGCCAATTCGGTCATTTTCATCCCATTATTTAAACGAATGGTTCTAATATTGTTAGGAAATATGATTTCTTCTTGTGCCATGTCTAAGGACTCCTTAAATACTTGACAAAAGTTTAGTCAATTTTTAGATATTTGGCAAGTAAAATTTACATTAAAAATTACAAAGGCATGTCATCAGGGATTGCAGACACGTCAACCCCAACGCTTTCCGCGTCCGGCACAGGCGAATTTTGTCCCATTTGGGATCCAATATTACCAGAATTGCCATCACCAAAATCCCCTGGTAATGGTGCAGAATTGCGTTCGGACATTTCGTCCAGATTGTCAAACAAGCAATAATCACCGAAAAATGCCAAATGGATAGTTTCTGGTCGACCATGACGGTTTTTACCAATAATAAGATCTGCCTTGCCACGCGCACGTTCTAACCGTTTTTGCCAGGTTTCAAAAGAATTTTGTGATGTGTTAATAGAAAGTTTTTGTGAAGGGTCGCGATCTTTTAAATAATATTCTTCACGATATGTAAACATAACAATATCAGCATCCTGTTCAATAGACCCAGATTCACGCAAATCTGACAGTTGTGGTCGCTTGTCATCACGTGATTCAACACTACGCGACAATTGGGACAATGCAATAATAGGAACATCCAATTCCTTGGCCAGCATTTTCAGTCCCCTGGTTATTTCGGATAACTCTTGTACACGATTTTCGCTGCGTTTACCACCGGGTGATGTCATCAACTGTAAATAATCAATAACAATTAATGCAATGCCACCGTATTTTAATGCCAAACGTCTGGCCCGGGTACGTATCATAGGAACAGACATACCAGGTATATCATCAATTACCAGTGGTGTCTGTGCAATTGCCTTGGAATATTGGGCCATTTTTAAAAAATCTTCATCTGTCAGCGAACCTTCACGCATAGATGTCGACTGAATTTTTGTTTGTGATGATAAAACACGCGCAGCCAATTCTGGTGCAGACATTTCAAGCGAGAAAAATACAACCGCACCCTTATATTTGGGATTGGCACGATTACAAAAAATAGCATTTGCTGCGTTGAACGCAATATTCATCGCCAAAGTGGTTTTTCCCATACCAGGACGTCCCGCAATAATAACCAAATTAGAATGATGCAGACCACTGATTGATTTGTCCAAAGCAGTCAAACCTGTCGTTAATCCGGACAACTTGCCATCGGCCTTGTATGCGATTTGTGCTTCTTCTAATGCTGATTTTAACGCGGTTCCAATAGGCGTTGGTTCATGTTCAGATACACCGGTTGATGCCATATCAAACAATTTTTGTTCGGCAATTTCCAATTGGCGCATAACAGGTTTATCTAAATCTTCGACATATGCATCATCCATAATTGATTGACCTAAATTAATCAATTCACGACGCATTGCGTTTTCATAAACAATACGACCATACTGTTCAACATTAACAACTGTTGCACCTGCCGACGACAATTCTGTCAAATAATCAATTCCACCGACAGATTCCAATGTTCCTTGTTGCTGTAAATAATCTTTTGCAGTGATAATGTCAAAAGGAATACCTGCCGCAAATCGATGTTGCGCCAACTTATAAATTTCCTGGTGCGCTGGGTGAAAAAAATGTTCCGGTTTTAAAAATTCATCGACCTTTTCCAATGCACGATTATTCATCAGCACAGCCGCCAACACCGCTTGTTCGGCTTCCAGGTTAGTAGGTAAAGTTTTGGGAGTAAAGTCCATGTCAATTATAGTAAATAAAAATTTTCATTTTTCAACGCCTTTTTTACTTGGATATAAAAAATTTTTATTACCCATATTAAACCCAAACGGAACATCGGCTTGGCCAGAAATGTTCCCAGTTAACAAGATATCAGAAATCAGGAAAACCGTTGGTGAACACTATTTTATGTCACAAATGATGCTGGATTTTGTGCCACCTGAAAACATTCGCCTGGATCCAGGCAAAATACAAATATATGATGCTGAATTCAATTACTTAACAGGTAAAATTGGTGAATGGACGATTACTGGTGCTGCGGTTTATTGGGATCCATCGTTGGGCCATAAACGTACCGATGCCAGTGTATGTGCATTAATTTTTCGTGATGACAAAGCACATAATATATTTTTACACGATTTGAAATATATGATTGTACCAAACGAACATCCGCAGCCATTAACATATCAATGTGATTTGGTTTTAGATTTTTTGGCAAAATATAATATCCGTAAAATAGCCCTGGAAATAAATGGGTTGGGTAATGCATTACCAGAAATTCTGGGCGATAAAATAACCCAACGCGGTGGCGGTATTTATGTTCAAAAAATCAGCAATAATATAAAAAAAGAATCAAGAATATTAAATGCATTTGAACCTTTGTTGGGTTCAGGACGTATGTTTGCACATACCAGAATCCAACAAACACCATTTATGTCAGAAATGTTGGGTTGGTCACCAATTGGTGGAATTGGACATGATGATGGTTTGGATGCTGTGGCCGGTGCAATAAATATATTACCAATTCCGGTGCATCCAATTGGCGCATCTGTTCGTCCATACCACGCAAATACAAATTTCAAGATATAACAAAAGGATATAAAATGAATATAAAAAACTTACAAAAAATGTATAATACGGCACTAGAATTACGTGCGCCTTGGTTAAAACGTTGGGACGAGGCACGTCGTTATACAATCCCAACATCAGATACCGAAGTTGCAACTTTGTTTGATGGAACCGCATCAGATGCTGTTGATAATTTATCTGCGTCAATTTATACATTATTAACACCCCCAGAATCATTATGGATAAATCTGGTTCGCGAAAGCGATATGTCCCCAGATTCAGAAAACGCAACTAAAATTTTGCGTGCAAATTTGAATGATTCTAATTTTTATACAACTGTTCATCAGTGTTATACAGATTTGTGTATATATGGAACAACATGTATGTTTATGGCTGAAAATCCAATTGGTGCCGACAGCGCATTTTCTTTTACTGCAATACCAATGTCCGATATCGCAATTTTACCAAATGCTGTATTCCACACTACAACAATGACCGCATCCGAGGTCGCAGAAAAATATCCATTATGGACACCACCTGAATCAGTGCGTAAACAAATGGAATCAGATGAAAATATACCATTACGATTGGTCCAATCTTTAATAGGTTTGGATTTTGTTGCTTGGTTGGATGTTGGGGGCAATCCAGAAAATAATATTGTTGCCACAGGCACATTTGATACAAATCCATATTTAATTTTCCGTTGGAATTTATGCAGTGGTGAATTATATGGTCGCAGTCCTGTGTTGCGTGCTTTACCAGATATAAAAACAGCAAATAAAGTCGTAGAATTAGTTTTGAAAAATGCAACCATTGCGGTTAGTGGTATTTGGCAAGCAGATGATGACGGTGTTATAAATTTACAAAACATAAATTTAACCCCTGGCTCAATAATTCCAAAAGCCGTTGGCAGTTCTGGTTTAACACCGTTGACCAGCGGTGCGAACTTTGATGTATCACAATTAATATTATCAGATTTGCGTGACAGAATTCGTCATACATTATTGGCGGACAGATTAGGCCTAATATCTGATCGTGAAATGACAGCAACCGAGGTGTTGGCACGCAATGCCGATATGATGCGTGTTTTGGGTGCTACATATGGTCGTTTGTTACATGAATTTATCAGGCCGTTATGTGAACGCGGATTACAAATTTTATCGCGTCGTGGATTAATAGAACCAATATCTTTGCACAGTGATGCTGAATTAAAATATTTGGCACCAATTGCAATTGCAACAAATGACACAGTCTTATAAATAAAAGGAATTTAAAATGCAAGAATTGGAAAAACAATATGCACGCACATTTCAAACCCCATCGGGCAGGGCTGTTTTACAACATTTGCGTCAAATAACATTGGAACGTACATTGGGGCCAAATGCATCAGATAATGAATTGCGCTGGGCCGAAGCCAATCGTGCTTTTGTTCGACAAATTGAAAATATGATTGCTCGCGTCACCAAAAGGTAAACACAATGCCAAAAAAACAAAATTTCACAAACATATTGGAATTATTACGCAACAGTTGGTTTTTGCTGGCATTTGCATTTGGTGTTGTATATTGGGTTGCCCGCCAAGATTCTTCATTAACTGAATTGGAACGTGCAGATACCAGAATCACTGCATTAGAAAATCGAACAACAATTTTGGAATCGGGTATTGGGCAATTACAATTAAAAATTGATGGCATCAAAGAAGATGTCACATTAATAAAATCGGCTGTTATTAAATAAAACAAGGGGCTTGGCGCCCCTTTGTTTTTATTTTTCGATAAAACGTTCATAAACCTTGGTATTCAACTTTACAGGATATTCACGATGCAAGAATTTATCATAATCCGCTTGGATTTGGAATGTCGAAGATTGTTCCAATTCTTTGCGTAATGATTCACGTTTTTTATCGTCCTGTGCAGGTTGTTTTACAGATTTTACAAACAATACATAGAAAGCATCAGGTGTTTCAACAATCTTGCGTGTTCCCACAGAATTGTTAAATGTATCATTCAAAACGGCAACTGGTGCACCTGTTGTACGTGTAACTGTTTCTGATTTTGCTTTATCCCAACGATTATCTTTATTCAAATCAACCAAAATACTGTTTGCACGTTCATATGCTTGTTTGCGTTTTTCCGCCTTGGTCCATTCTGGCACCAAATCTTTTTTCACAGAATCGAACTCTGCACTGTGTGCCGGATTAATTTTATCCAAATGCACAATCAAAAATCCTGTTTTGCCCTCGATGGTTTCACTATCTGCGCCTTCGTCCATGCCAAATATTTTCGCCACGATTTCCGGGGTAATATTTGCATCATTAACAGATTCGTTTCGTGCAAAATCTTTTAATTGTACAAATTTAGCACCATGTTTTGCTGCTGCCTTTGCCAAAGATTCGCCTGCGATAATTTCATCTTCAACCTTTAACATACGTTCCATACCCTCGTCATATGCATCTGGTTTAGACATATCTGCGGCCACAAACACATAAGATGCACGACGTGTTTCTGGTAATGTCTTTGGATGTTGTGCATAGTAAGTTTTCAATGTTTCATCAGATGGTTTTTCTACCTTGAAATCATCAAACTTTACAGTTTTATATTCAATTTCGCGGGTCGCATATCTGGCATTATATAAAGAATCAACAGCAAACTTTGGAACTTTAATGGCTTCGCCCATTGCGCCCAAAACCATAGTTCTGGCAATTTCGCTACGCAATATATCGGCCAATTTATCCTCGGTCAAACCATTTGCGCCCAGAACATAATCAAACCTATATTTTGAAAACTTGCCGTCTTCTTGGAAATCTGGTAATTGGCGAATTTGTTGTGCGATACGATGATCAGAAATTACAAATCCCAAATCGTGTGCACGATTTTGAACCATTTGTTGTGTGGCCAATTCATTCAACACACGTTTATTAAATGCCCGCGTTGCATTGGCATCGGTATATATAGAACGTTGCTTTTCACGCGACATATTTGCCAAAGTTTGTGATTTGTGATTGCTGAATTGATTCACAGTAATTTCAGCATCGCCAACGCGAACCAAATTTGTATCACTAACCGCGCCACCGAAAATCCATTCAGCGACACCCCAACCAATAAACGAAAAAGCCAAAACAGCAATTAAAAATTTAGCCAATGGTTTTTCCGAAGCATTACGTAAATATTCTAGCATTTTTTTTCCTTTTGCTGTATCCTAGCAAAGGTGACGGTGCAACGCAACGAAAAAAAAAGGAAATTTTATGAAAATAATAGCAGGCAACTGGAAAATGAACGGCAATCCAGAATTTTTGGCGGAAATGATAAACGATATTGATGCTTTACATACTGAAAATAGGGTGATTTTATGCGTTCCGTACACAATGTTGCGCCCTGGTAATGTAACGGTAATGATTGGTGCACAAAATGTCAGTAAATATGATTCTGGTGCGCATACAGGCGATGTTTCTGCAAAAATGGTATCAGAATCAGGCGCAACCGCGACTTTGATTGGACACAGTGAATGTCGTACCGAATACCAAGATACAAATGCGGATGTCGCAATGCGTGCAAAAATGGCATTGGATAATGATTTATTACCGATAATATGCGTTGGTGAAACGGCCCAGGAACGCGATATGGGATTAACAGACGATATTGTTGAACGAGGTTTGCGTGAATCAATACCAAAAAATGCTAAAAATGGGGGCTTTATCATTGCATATGAACCCCGTTGGGCGATTGGTGCAGGTGTCACCCCGACACACGAACAAATCGCAGATGTTCATAAAAAAATTCGCAAAACCTTGGAAAATATGGGTTTTGGCGACACCCCGATTTTATATGGTGCATCTGTATCGGCTGAAAATGCGGGTAAAATTATGGGAATTGAAAACGTTGATGGTGTATTAGTTGGGGGTGCATCCTTGAAAAAGCAGGAATTCATACCTATAATTAAGAGTGTTAAATAATATAAAATAAAATCAAATAGTATTAAGGACATGTCAGATATGGAAAATAATCAAGAAAACGAAAAACAGGTTCAGGTTGAATCCGTTTCTGTAAACGATGGTGCACCAGCCCCAGAAACCGCACAACCAGAATCAGAATCTGATAAATTGGTCAGTGAATTACAAGATAAAATCACTGATTTAACAGATAAATATATGCGTGTCGCGGCAGAGTTAGAAAATACTCGTCGTCGTGCTGCACGTGATACAGAATCTGCGGTGCGCACATGTGGTATGGGTATGGCAAAAAAGTTTTTGCCAGTTATGGATGCGTTGGATGCTGCATTAAAACAAACCCCAGATGACCAAGGAATAAAATCTTTATCTTTGGCATTGGAATCTGCATTTGCGCAAATCGGCATTGTGAAAATAGAAAGTGTGGGTCAACCATTAAACCCACAATTCCACAGTGCAATATCAACGGTTCCGGCGGACGATAAGCATGCCCCAAATACTATTTTCCAAGAAATGCAAACAGGATATATGTATGGCGATACAGTTTTGCGTCCTGCGATGGTGGTTGTATCCAAATAAATTTATAAAATAAACCAACAGATTAACGGATGACATTTGTCATCCGTTTTTTTTATATATGTTGGTTTGTTTTATAACCAAAGGAGAAAATAAATGCAAAAAGTATCATATATGGGAAACGGTGAAACAACCGAATTTACATTTAATTTTCCATATTTTGAAAATTCAGATGTCATTGTGACTAAAAATGGAACAGCCACGACCGGATACAATATTATTGGTGTTTCAGGCGGTCTGGATGCAGATATTCCATACATTGGTGGCACAGTTGTTTTTGAATCCGCGCCTGGTCCATTGGACAGTATAACAATATCACGCAGTTTGCCATTAATCAGAAACATTGATTATCAACCGTTGGACAAGATATCCCCAACGACATTAAATCAAGATATGAATTACACAATGGAAATATTAAAAGATTTGAATGACGAACTGGCAACATTGCGCACACAGTATCACGACATAGCCGACCAAGAATCTGCGCAAATATTACTGGCCAAGATAAATACGGTACAACAGCAAATAACGGCACTGGGCGACATAACACAAATTCGTGGCGATATAGCGACATTACAGGG
>CAMOTP010000026.1 GCA_946625925.1 uncultured Alphaproteobacteria bacterium
GATTTTGCACGTGCCATACGATAAATCTTGATTGGTTTGAATACCGCGTTTTCACCGAATATCTGGTCATCAAGGGTAAAACGGATTTTTGTTCCATGTGCCTTGGTTGCAGCACCGCGTTCGATTTTTGATGTGGCCTTGCCACGAGAAAATGTTTGATGCCATTCGTATCCATCGCGTGCGATTGTCACATCCATATCCGAAGATAATGCATTTACAACCGCGGAACCCACACCATGTAATCCACCAGATGTTTTATAAACATTATTATTGAATTTTCCACCAGAATGCAGGGTGGTTAAAATAACCTCTAGTGCAGATTTACCAGGATATTTTGGGTGTTCGTCAACAGGAATACCACGACCGTCATCGGTAATTTCAACAGTTTTTGCATTAATAAGGTTTACGGTGATTTTTTTTGCAAAACCAGCCACAGCCTCGTCAATGCTGTTATCCATAATTTCAACAGGCAAATGATGCCAGGCTTTTTCGTCTGTGCCGCCTATGTACATACCTGGTCGCAAGCGAACCGGCTCTAGACCTTCCAGCACCTGGATATCAGATGCATCATAAGATGATTGTTTTTCTGTCATGATACCTTTATTATTAGAACATTCTAAACTTTTTCGCAAGTTAGATTTTTTATTTAGGTTCCACTTGAATTTTTTGGTAAAAGGACTATATCAAGGGACAGATATAATATAAATTATAAATAAATAGGCCTATTATAATGAATAAAAATCCTTATGAAGTTTTAGGCGTTGCTCGTGACGCATCTGATGCCGACATAAAAAAGGCATATCATAAGTTGGTTATGAAGTATCATCCAGATAAAAATCCTGGGGATAAATCAGCCGAAGAAAAGTTCAAAGAAGTTAATAATGCGTTCGATATATTAAAAGACCCACAAAAACGTGCGGCATATGACCGTTTCGGTGATGCGGCATTTGCTGGGGGAAATGCATCCGGTGCAGGAAATCCGTTTGGTGCCGGTTTTGGCGGATTTGCTGGTGGGGCAGGTATGGATGATATCTTGCGCGAGGCTATGCGTGGTTTTGGTTTTGATGGTTTTGGTGGTTTTGGTGGACGCGGGGGTATGAATACCCAACAACGTGGTCGTGATTTATTGGATACTGTTACAATTTCGTTAAAGGATGCTTTCTTTGGAACAACACATACTGTTAATTTTTCAAGTAATGTGACATGTGATAAATGTAATGGACATGGCACTGATGATGGCAAGCCTGCACCGGTTTGTTCCAGATGTGGTGGCAGCGGTGTCGTTCAAACACGTCAGGGATTTTTTGCCGTGGAAACCCCTTGTCCTGAATGTAATGGGCTGGGACGTAAAATTTCTAAAAAATGTTCAAAATGTGATGGTACAGGAACGGTGCATAAACAACGTTCATTAGAGGTTAAAATTCCAGCAGGTGTCGAAGATGGATCGCGCCTGCGTTTGTCAGGACAGGGCGAGGCTGGTATGAATGGGGCGCCTGCGGGGGATTTTTATATTGATGTGCATGTTCGCCCAGATGACAAGTTTGAACGTGATGGAAATGATTTGATTTTAAAAACAGATGTTCCGTTTACTACACTTGCGCTGGGTGGGGAAATTGATGTTGAAACCATTGATGATAAACAGTTGTCTGTTAAGGTGACCGCGGGAACGCAAATTGGGTCGCGTCTGCGTGTACGTGGCAAAGGTATGCCAAATCCACACAGGTCAGGTAGTTTTGGCGATTTGTATATAGAAATTACTATGACGGTACCAACAAAACTTACTGATAAGCAAAAGAAAGCATTGGAAGAATTTGCTGGTAAATCAAAACCAAGTAAAAAGTCTGGTTGGTTTTAGGGGAAATGTAAAAAAAATCTCCCAATTGGGAGATTTTTTTATTGAAATAACTATAGGCCTTTACCTTGGAGTTCTTGTTGTAACAGTTCATAAACAAATTGTTTTTTCTGTGCAAGTTCTGCTTCTTTTTTTGTTGTTTCTTGTGTTATATACATTTGTTCTACTTCGTCGAAAAAAGCTTTTGCTACTTGTGGATCAACGCTGCGTTTTTGTGTACCAATTATAATGCTATATATAAATATTTCATAAAAGTTTTGACGTGCAGTACATGTTAAAAACACTGGTGATGCGGAATTAGTTAAACAAATTTTATAAGAAATGCAGTCTCTGGAGAGTTCTTGAGGTTTTGTTTTTTTGAACAATCCCTTCTTTGTACCTGGGATATATAATGGGTTTGATTCTGTTTCCTTTTCTATATAATATGGTTTACCTTGTAAAATTTCTTTGATTGTCATTTTTTGTCCTTTTTAATTGGATTTATATAAATATAATTAACACAAAAATTATAAATGTCAATTTTTTTTTGTTTGTAAATAAAAAACCGCCAAATTTATGGCGGTGTATTTTTTGCCTGTATTTTATTTAATCTTTTTTAATTTTTCAGCAAATGTAAATGTATATTCTGTGGCAGACCAAAGAGATGCAACCAACGCAAACCATATAAAGATTATACCAGCCTGGGACAATATGTTCATTGTTATTAATAACTTGGAAGAAATTGTTTCCGGGGTGACAATTGTGCTGATTGCGAATAACATTAAAAATGACAGAATTGCCAACATTTGCAGTGTCGTTTTAATTTTTCCCATGGAAAAGCGTGCTTTTGGTACAGGCATTTCAATTTTTTGTGTGCCTAAAAATTCACGTAATCCGCTGATATATAATTCACGTGCAATCATTATGATGATTGGTATGATGATAAACCAAAAACGCATCATCAATGCCAACATAATGAATGTAATTACAACCAATAATTTATCGCCAATATGATCCAAAACACCGCCTAACTTGGTGCATACATTGTATTTGCGTGCCAAGAATCCGTCCATCCAGTCGCTGATTGCACCAAATGCAAATAAAATTAAAGATACCCAATACCATTGCAACATCAATGTAGGTATAATTATAAATGCGGTGCAAATTCGAAATATTGATAACAAGTTTACAAAAGTTTTCATTTTTTATCTCCTTAATTTAAGTTTAGGTTGTCTCTATTATATCAATTCCGAATGAAAATGTGCATAGATTTTTTTTGCAGCGGCTTTGCCCAAGGATGGAACATGTTCCAGTTGTTGTAATGTTGCGTCCATAATACCGCGTACAGAACCAAAATGTTGAATTAATGCATGTTTGCGTGTTGGTCCAATTCCGTCAATTTCATCCAGTACAGATGCCGTCATTTGTTTCGCACGTCTTTCACGATGGTATGTGATTACAAACCTGTGTGCCTCGTCACGAACGGCACGCAACATTAAAAATAATTTAGAATCTTTTGGTAAGTCTGTATAAATTGTCCCATTCGGTAAAATAAAATGTTCATCACCGTTTCGTACTTCGCCTTTGGTGACACCAAATATAGGGATGCTTGGTGCGACTTGGTGTGCAATATTCCATTGTGCCATACCGCCATCCACAATTATTAAATCTAATTTAGGTCCATGTTCTATGGCACGTGATACAAATTCAGCCATCATACCGATATCATTTCCTGCATTGGTACGATTTTGTAATTTGAAATGACGATAATCTGTTTTTGTAAAACCGTTATGTCCAAAACAAATCATGGCACCTACGGAATTTTTTCCAAATAGGTGTGAATTATCAAACACCCCAGCACGTTCTATTTTTATTCCCAGTAATTTTTCTAATTCTGAAACATTTTTATCCCAATCAAGATTTTTTTCATGGGTGATTCTGTTTTGACGACCACGATTAGATGTTTGTGTCAGTGCAATTATTTTATCACGTGTTTGTGCGGCACGTTCAAAATCCAGACTTTCAGCATATTTTTTCATATTGTTTGATAATTCTGTGATGATTGGTTCGCTGTCACCAGTTAAAATGCGACGTGCAAGTGCGACATTTTGTTGATAATCTGTTTGTGGCATACAACATGGTGCACTGCATCGACCAATTTGATATAACAGACATGGCCGGGTACGGTTATGCATAAATGTATCCGTACATGTGCGTAAACGACATACTTTTTGAATCATTTTTATTGTGTCGTTTAATGCTGTCACAGATGGATATGGACCGAATACATCGCGTCGCTGGGAAATTTTTCCACGAAATTTTAATAACCTGGGGTATTCGTTTGCAGTTAATGCCAACATCGGATACATTTTATCGTCTGTTAGCATAATATTGTATTTTGGTTTTAATGTTTTTATTAATTCCTGTTCGTGTATTAAAGCGTCGGCTTCGGTTGGACAAATATCCCATTCAACACGTGTTACCAAACTGCGCATCACCTGTTTGTGTGGTTCCAATTTAGATATGTCTGTATATTGATGCAACCGATTCGCTAGATTTTTTGCTTTTCCGACGTATAATAGTGTCCGATCGCTGGCATACATTCTGTATGTTCCAGGCGCGTCAGGTGCATTTGCTATTAAATCTGAAAATTGAATATTCATAAATTATATGATAGAATATAAAAAAGAAAAAGCAAATAGAGGTGAAAAAATGAGACAAGAATCTGGTCGTTCTATGATTGAAATGTTGGGTGTATTGGCAATTATGGGTGTTATTACAGCTGGTGCGATTAGTATGATTTCTTATGCTATGCGTATGCAAAAGCAAAGTAGGGTTAATGATGAAGTGTACCAGATTGTGTTGGGTGTACGTCAGATTTTAGGCGAATATGACGATTTTTCTAATATCGATAATTCAACAATATTTACTGCGTTGGCAATGTCTAATAAAAATCCGTATGGTGGTAAATATACAATAGGTGTAAATCCTGGAAATACTCGTCAATTTATCGTGACAATTGATGGTTTGTCTGATTCTGAATGCAAGGCTTTGGTTACAAAAGGATGGACGGATTCTGTGGATGGGGCAACTGGTAATTGCGTCAGTTTGGGAAAAGATAATTCTGTATCCATTGTTTATGGAGAATAATTATTGGCAGATTCAATAAAGGTTTCTTTGGTAGAAGACGGTACAAAGTTGATGCGCTGGTTTATGCGAAAATTTCCAGCGATGCCGAATCGTGATTTCTATAAATTATGTCGTGGTGGACAAATTCGTGTAAATTCAGCACGTGTGGATTCTAATCGTGTTTTGCGTGCTGGTGATGTTGTGAGAATTCCGCCAACTATTGCAGTATATGCCAAAAAAGAAAATGCAAAAAAAACAGAAACAGGTAGTGTTTTTTCCTTGTCTGATTTAGAGATGTTGAGAAAAACAATTGTTTATAATGATCAGGACATTGTTGTTTTTAACAAACCAGCTGGGTTGGCTGTGCAGGGGGGAACCGGTATTAGAAAATCTGTGGATAAAATGGCGGCAGCGTTGTTTCCGTATGATAAAATTTCTTTGGTGCATAGATTAGATAGAGATACCAGTGGATTGTTGGTTGTTGCAAAAAATCAAAGAGCTGCCCAGGTTTTAGCAAATGCTTTTCAATCAAAAACTGCACATAAAGAATATTTGGCGTTGTTAAATGGGACGGTGCCACAAAAGCAGGGTGTGATTGATAATTATATAGTCAAAGGACAGGTTTTTGATAGTCCAGAACGTATCAATGGTGGAACAGGACAAAAACCGCAACGTGCAATTACAGAATATAAAGTTTTATCGGATGCCACAGATTGTGTTTCTTGGGTTTTGTTTTTGCCAAAAACAGGTAGAACACATCAATTAAGAATTCATAGTGCGTATAGTTTGAATGCACCTATTGTTGGTGATGATTTATACGGATTGGATAAAAAGATTGATGCAGGGTTGTCAACAATATTGGCGACAAATAAATTGTTCCTATTTGCGTATAGGATAACATTCTATCATCCGCGAACAAATAAATTGATAACATTACGTGCAACAGTTCCAGATTTTATGAAATCTGTGATGAACTTTTTGGAATTTCAATTACCGGAATAAATATGACCAGACGTAGAAGATTAAGATTTTTATTGCGATTGATTTGCCTGTTTTTCTTTGGGATGATTGTGGCTGTGTTTATCGCTTTATCCCAGGTTAGTTTGGAAAGTTTACGTGGTAATGTTTTGTCTGTATTACAAAATGCAACAGGTTATCCAGTAGAAATAGATGGTATTGTGTCGTGGAAGTTTTCTTTGCGACCACGTATTGAATTAAATCAAATTCGTGTTAAAAATGCTGATTGGGCAAAAAATAAATACGGCTTTTCTGCGGAACGTATGGATGTTACTTTGGATTTGATTTCTTTGTTGCGTAATCGTCCAACAATTAGAAGTATTAAGTTGTATGATACAGCAATACGTATAGAAACAAATGAATCTGGTGAAACTTCGTTGCAACAAATTGCTGATAAAAATGCTGACAAAAATGTAGAAAAAGAAAAAAAGATAGGTGAACAGATAACACGTTTTCCTATTAAGGATAGCGCATTTGAAAAAGTAGAAGTCGAGAACTTTTTATTTGATGATGGTCAGAATAAATTTTTTATGGCTGGTGCTCAGTTGCGTTATGTTCATTTGAAAAACAAGCGTGAATATCATGGTTGGATAAAACCACGTGATGATGTTTTTCCATTTATAATTTCTCTGGATGAATATAATGAATCTAGAAAAGTGTATCCGGTTAAAATTGCTTTATCAACAGGGGGAAATGCTTTGATTTCAAATATAGCATTGGAAGCAACAAGCAAGATACCTATTGATTTTATTATAAAAGGCGACATTGTTGATTTGGGCGCAATAAAAGATTTGCTGCATATTGATTTAACAAATTTACCAAAAATATCTGTAAATATTGCAGGTGGGTTTGTTGATAAGGATACATTAGTTATACGTAAATCAAGTGTGTCAATGCGTGGAACAGATATAGATGTTTCTGGAACTTATGATTGGGGTCCCAAAGTTCCTGTATTAAAAGTAGATGTTAGTTCCAAGAATATAAATTTATTAAAGTTGGTTCCAGAAATGTATTCTGGTTGGGTGCGTCCTAATCGTGAATTGAATGTGTTTCACGATATTAATTTACATGGTTCTGATATTCGTAAATTTGATTTAGATGCAAATATCGATTTTAAGCATTTGATAGTTTATCGTGATTTTGATTTGAAAAATACAAAAATTAATTTGAAATATAAAAATGAAAAAGGACGCGTAGATGTATCAACTGTCATTGCAAATGGTGTGATGCGTGTTGGGGGTGATTTTACAATAGATGATACAGGCAGAATATTTTTGAAAGCAGGTGTAAAGGCCAATGGTTTAACGTTGGGTAAATTAATGGATGAAATTAGAATACATGATTTCATTGTCGGTGTACCTTTAGATTTATATGGTTATTTTGAATTAAATGGTCGGAACATGTCTGAATGGATGCAAACAATCACTGGACCGGTGCGTGCGTATTCTGTGGATAAGGGGTATGCGTATCCAAAATTAGTTGAAAATATTTATGGTGCAGATGTTTTAACATCGTTGCGTCATAATATTCAAGATTTGTTTTCCGGAGATAAAAAACATGACAAGGCCAAAATATCAGGGGTGGCTGTGAATGTAAAGTTGCGTAATGGTGATATCATTACACGTAATGGTGTTGCGATTGAAACGAATGCTATTAATGCCAGATTGGCCGGGGATTTGAATTTAGGTAAGGAAACAATTGATTTGGCATTGACTACGGTTCCTGTACGTGGACTAAAATTATCTATAACAGGAAATGTTGTGAATACTGTGGAAATAATTGGTAATTTGGCAGAACCTGATATTCAAATAAATGGTGCTGCATTAACGGGCAAGGTTGTGTCTGCAACAGGACTGGGGTTGTTATTGGTTCCTTTTACAGGTGGTGCCAGTTTTGTTGCAGGATTGTTGGCTGGCGGTTTGTTGGAAAATTGGCTGGCAGACAGCGAACCATGTAAAACTGCTTTGAAAAAAGGCGCACCTGCACAGGATGAAGATCCTGAGTGGATGGATTATCCATTAGAAGAATTAGTTGAACCGATGTTACAAAAATAAAGGGGTTAAATAAAATGATGCATTTGTCTGAAATAATTCAGTTGGCGATAATTGTTGCTTTGATATGGTATTTTTATAAAAAGTTGATACAAAATACAGCATCTGAAAAGTTGGTGCGCGGAATTTTGGGGTTGGTATTGTTATGGGTGTCCAGCTTTGTTTGTATAATGTTGCATTTTGATTTGTTGGGTGGTTTTTTGCATTGGGTTTCATTGTTTTTGTCCATCAGTTTGATTGTGGTTTTTCAACCAGAATTGCGAAAGTTTATGGCTTTGATGGGCAGTATCCAAGGTTGGCGTAGATTATTTGTTGGTAAAAAAGATACAGGTTTGCGTGCACGTGATACATCATCGTTGGATGCTATTGTTAGTGCTGTGGAATATATGTCAGGAAAACACACCGGTGCATTGATTGTATTTCCATCTACATTAGACGAATCGGTTATTGAACGCAAAGGTATAGTTGTGGATGCTAAGATTACCAGCGAATTATTGTTAACAATATTTTTTAACAAAACACCATTACATGACGGTGCGGTTATTGTTGAAAATAATCGTATTGCATATGCAGGGGCGATTTTGCCGTTGTCACAAAATAATTTGAATTGGAAATATGGAACACGTCATCGTGCGGCTTTGGGATTGTCCGAGGCATCCAGTGCAGTTGTTTTGGTTGTTTCCGAAGAAAGTGGTGATATATCCATTGCAGAAAAAGGAAAAATTACCAAATATGATGATTTGAAGAAATTACGTGCAAAATTAGAAAAAACTATGAAAATGTAGTCTTTTTTCATTGAAAAATACCGCCAAATATTATTTTGGCGGTGTTTTTGTTTTTTTAAGGCTTTTACTCTTGCACCGAATCGGTGTTTTTTGATAAAATGCGTGTTGAGAATGTAGAAAAAACAAAAAACAAGAAAGATAAGTTAGGAGTTTTATTATGGAATTTTCTGTTTTTCGTCAGGTTTTAATTCGCGCGTTGGGACATATGCAGTCTATTGTTGAAAAACGTGCTACTTTGCCAATTTTGATGAATGTTAAATTAGAAGTGGCTGATGATTTGATTTTGTCTGCAACAAATGTGGATTTGGAATTGGTCGAACATGTTGCTGCGGATATTACTTTGGCTGGTAAAACAACAGTGCCGGTCCAAATGTTGTATGATATCGTTCGTAAATTGCCTGATGATGCTGAAATTTCTTTTAAGCAAGTTGGGGATCAGTTGGTTGTGTCCAGTGGTCGTGCAGTATTCCATTTGCCAACATTGCCTGCGGAAAATTTCCCAGCAATGGCGGGCAGTAATTTGACTACTAAATTCCAAATGACAACTGGCGATTTGGCACACTTGATTAACCAGACAAAGTTTGCAATTCCAACAGATGATGTTCGTTATCATTTGGGGGGAATTTATTTTCATATTTCCGAAGAAGGTAAATCTAAATTATTAACTGCGGTTGCAACTGATGCACAACGTTTGGCATTGTGTTCTATGCCGGCACCGGTGGATAGTGTTGAAATGCCAGCGGTTATTTTGCCACGTCGTGTTATTGGTGAATTGTCTAAATTATTAGAAGATGCCAATGTTGACGATGTTATGATTGAATTATCTGATACCAAGGCGCGATTCACGATTGGTTCTGCTATTTTGACAAGTAAATTGGTTGACGCACAATATCCAAATTATCGTGTTGTTATTCCAAAGGGTAATGACAAGATTGCTGTAATGGATAGAAAACAATTTGTTAATGCGGTTGATTTGGTTTCTGTTGCTTCGGTTGACAAGACTAAATCTGTGCAGTTAACTTTTTCAACAAACAAATTGGTTATAAATGCGTCCAGTCCAGATGCTGGAACAGCAACCCAGGAATTAGATGTTGAATATAATGGTGACAGTTCATTTACGGTTGTATTTAATGTAAAGTTCTTGTTGGATGTTGCTGGTCAGGTCGAAGGCGAAAAATTCCAAATGGAAATGCAAGATCCTTTGTCGCCGACCACTATAAAGTCAACGGACAAAAAGACCGATGCATTGTTTGTGTTAATGCCAATGCGCATGTAAAAGAATCAGGTCGCCAAAAGGCGACCTTTTTAGTTGAATCTATATAAAGATTTACAACCCAATTCTTGGGTCTGGGGTTTAAAAATTTGGACAGTAAAGAAGTGGCTGAAAAAAATTATTTTGGAAAGTATCGGCAGGTATTTGCAAAATAAATAAAATTCAGAACAATAAATTTCTTGCGTTTAACAATGGTTTATTTATAATTGATGGGTCAATTTTAACCAAGAGGTATTATTATGGCATCATATATTGCAAATGATATGCGTGTGGGTTGGGTGATTTCCCATAACGGTAAACGTTATTCTGTAACATCTATTACCAAGGTCAAACCAGGTAAGGGCGGTGCATTTGTTCAGGCTGATTTACGTGATATTGATTCGGGCAACAAAGGTGGCGATCGTTGGCGTGCCGAAGACAGGGTCGAAAAATTGATGGTCGAAGATTTGGAATGTCAATATTTGTATTCTGATGGTACAGATGCATACTTTATGAATTTGTCTGATTATGAACAATTTACAATGCCTGTTGATTCTTTGGGTGAACAGATGAAATTTTTGGCACCAGAAATGATGGTTCGTGCTAATTTTGTCGAAGGTCATCCTGTGTCTATAACTTTACCAAAAACTGTTATTGCAACAGTCGTTGAAACAGAACCAGCATTAAAGGGTCAAACAGCCACAGGCAGTGGTGGAAAACCTGCTATTTTGGATAATGGTGTTCGTGTTCAGGTTCCTGTATTTGTTGAACAAGGTGAGAAGATTGTTGTTAATACAGAAACATTGGAATATGTAGAACGCGCTAAATAAATTTTTACATTTGTTAAAATTTTTAAGTTGGTGAAATGTATTTTTCACCAACTTTTTTTAATTTAGGTTTTTTTTTAGTGTAATTTTGTGGTATAATATAGCATGTATACAAACGACAAACAATGGGGAAAAAGATGAAAAAAACATTAATTTTTGCTGGTTTTATGGGACTTTTATTGGCAAATACGGGAATGGCTGCGGTTAATTTACCTGCCTTTCCTGCGGACAGTGTGACAAATCCAACTTTTACTGGTCAGAATAATGCTGCTACAAATTATGCGGCCCAAGAAGACAGAATTAAAGTTGCAACAACGCACTATGTTGACCAAAGAGTAGGTGAGGTTGAGGCCGGTGTTAATGCATTGAGTGGCGATGTTTCAAGTACGCAAACCGCGGTTGATGCAAATGCAGATGATATTGCGGATATGGAAACAGGTCGTCAAACTGTGCCGGGTTCTGCGGAAACATTGTGCAATAGTTTGTCGACTCATACAGAATATAGTGGATGTGGTTATATTTCCCCAAGTGGTACAGGTTCTAATAATGCATCCGATTATAAATGGGTTTTGATTGCAAGTGATACAGCACAACCAGCTGATTAATGTTTGTTGTTATAGTATGATATATATAGGAGAGATCTTATGTTTATAAAAAATATATTGAATAAAAAGTTTTTAAGCGTTGTACTGGGTACAGCGTGTTTGTCGTTTTGTGCTGTGTCGAATGCATTGGCGGCGGATGAATGTGATTTGATGACATCAATTGGTGAAACGTCTGGAACTGAAAAAACGCTTAGTGAAAAAGAGTTTGGTGTTGATTATGGTACCAAAGGTTTAATTACCGGAAATGCATTTTGTAGTTCAAAAGAAGGTGATAATAATGACAATACCTGGGAAAATCCAACAACCAGTACTGAAAAGCCAGAGGGCGAAGGTGGAAATTGTTATTGCCAGTTGACAGGATATACACCAAAGGATGGCGAGGCTATGAGTGTGTCTGCGCCTTGGGTATTCCTTCAAAATTATGAAAATGTCGAGCAATGTAATGAATCGTGTGCTAAAAATTGTGCTCTTGTTTTGAAGTCTAAAGATATGCCTAATTTGAATTTCCGTAAGGCGGTGTTTTCTGGTGCACAATGTCGTGCAGGTGGCGAATCCACCAGTGGTCATGGTGATAAAATTGTTATTGCAACAAATAAATATAATGAAAATGTATTTTCACCAGTGACACAGGCATTGGCAAATGTCAGAACAACATTAAAGAATTTGATAACACAAAGCAGAACAAATACTGAAGATATCGCAGATTTGGAAACAAATAAACAAACACGTCCTGCGACAGAATGTCCTGCGGATAAAAAATGTTTGTTGGTAAAAGATCCACAGGGTGCCAACAGATGGTATGAAATTATTGATTGTGGTGGTGATGGTTTCTTGAGTAATGTCGGAACACCAGAAAGAATTAGTTTAAGTGGTAGTAATGCCTATTATACTGGCGATACCTGTGATCAGAGTGACCAAACAACATATGGTTGTACCAGTAGCGAGGGTATTGAATCATATACAAATGGTATTGTTTTCTTTCAGTCAATACATTTGAATATTATGGAAAATACCCGTGGTACAATTGTTGTGTTGCCAGAAGATGCACAAAATAATTCAAATGGCAATGTTACATTGTGTCGTGTGACCGGTTATCGTGAAAAAGACGGAAATGGTGGTTATTTGCCACGTGTAAATGTTGATACAGATAAATGGGTTGTTAGTTATGCTGCTGAATGTTTCCGTTATTTGAGTGGTGATGGAAATAGTTTCCAAGAAAAATTAGATGAGGCCAAGGCATATTATGCCATATTGGATAATACATGTGCTAATTCCAGTAATTATGGCACTGTATCAATGTGCGATGTTAATGATTTCTTGAATGACGTAGGTCAGGCTGCAACACTTTATCCTGGCAGCAATTATGCAATGGGTAAGAATTCTAATGGAACCAATGTTGATTTGTGTTCTACATTGGCGGGTTCAAACAAGGCGTGTGGTACCAATGAATTTGTTTCATCATATAGTAATGGTTTAGTATATGGTGTTGCACGTAATGTTTCGATTTCGAATACCCAGGATGCGATTGTAAGATTGCCAGATAGTGTCCAAGATGTTCCAGATAGTTATGCCGGAACACGTGCATGTGTATGTAAAGTGACAGGATATTCAGCCAAGAGTGGCAGCACATATGCAGCAAAACAATCATTTGATACAGATTTATGGATAGTTATTGGTGGCGATGATAGTTGTCAGGACTATTGTGCAAGGGGCGTTTATGCAACAACATATGATGATTATTACCAATCAATCGCCAGTTCTTGTACAGATTTAACACAATTTGCGGATGCAACGGTTGTTACACCAAGTTGTGATAGTAGCTTGGAAAGTATGTGTAATGGAAGATGGGAAGGTGCACCAACATGTACTTGCATATGTCCAGAACGTTCAACATTGACAGCAGCGGGTCGTTGTGCTTGCGAAGAAGGCTATGATATGCAGAACGGCGAATGTGTTGAAATCAGACAAGAATGCAATTCAGAATTGAGAGGTTATTGTACGACATCTGGTGGAACGTATGATGACACAAATTGTGAATGCACATGTCCAGATCATTCAACATTAACATCGGGTGGTCGCTGTGTTTGTGAAAATGGATATGATATGCAAAATGGTGTATGTGTA
>CAMOTP010000027.1 GCA_946625925.1 uncultured Alphaproteobacteria bacterium
GCCTTTTTTCAAACTGTATGGAACGGATGTTTTCATATCATACTCCTTTGATTATATGTTTTATATAATCATATTGACATAAAAAATTGTTTTTGTCAATGATTAAGGATTTGAAGAATTCGAAGGAGCCGTATGACTAAAATCAATGAGCCAGCTGCGGCCGCTGTATGGCCATTGTTGGTTGTTTGAGGTGTTTATCCATTCTGTGCCGGTATCTGTGTCGGTAAATGTGCATATATTACTGGTATCATTGGAATCTATACCTGCGGCATTACAATAGTCTGTTTGATTTTGTGGTGATTCATTTATGAAATAATTTAATGAATATGTTCTGTTTAATTGTTCGTTTGCAGATGCCCCGTATGTATGTGTTACATAACGGCATCTTTTATAGTTAGAACTGGAACTGTCGCATTCAACAATTATATAGTTGTTATTGCATAACAGTTCATCGTTTGTGCCGGTACTATTTTGAATTCCACCAGGACATAATATATATGTTGTGATGTTATTATTTGTGTTTGTTTCTTTGGTGACCAATTGGACACTGGTAATATTCTTGTTTGGTGTGCATATTTTTGTTGTGGCGCCAATGTTGTTATCAAGTTGTGAACCGCCCATGTAGTCTGATACACTTTCCGCCATACCATTCATACAACAATGCCCAAATGAATCCTTTTTTTCAGATTCACAACAGTTCTGTTTGTTGGTGGGGGTGGTAATTTTTGTCCGGCATAAAACCTTGCGGGTCAAACAGTTGACAATGTCAGATTGGTTAATGCACATAACAATCGGGGTTGAACCATATGTGTATGTAAAGTCAATCTTGCCACCGTTACAAATTGATGTTGAACAAGAATCTTGGTCGTTTTGTGTATGTGTGTTTTTGGCAAACCATGATAATAATGTCGAATTGTTTTCATCCGATGGTATCAAAATCCAGTTTGTTTCACTGTTGTCTGGTTTTGATTTGCAATTACCCCAGATTTGTTCGGCAATACGGCACAGATAACATTTGTATGCCCCAGAATCACTGACGTCAGGGTCATTCGCGGTTGTGTTGTTTGCCGCACCGCATACCTGTTCATCAGAACGACAAAAGTCATATACGGTATCGTTGGCCCCCAGACCGTATGTCATACGATATAAATCTTGGGGAATGGTGTTATAGTTTGGTAATATTTCATGTATGTTTAAAATTGATTCTTGGCTGGCCTGGGCAACACAATTATAAACCTGTTTCCAGCATGCAGAACGTGTCAAAATAGAATGACGGTTAACCGATGTATGAATATCTTCGCACAGACCAAAATTACCCGTAATAGATTTACATGAATTGATAATGCAATCGCGTCCAACCTCGCGACAGGTGTTTATAATTGTCGTATATGTTTCACGTGCCGCAATGTCGGTTGTCCCAGATGACCATGTTTCATCAATTCCGGTGTTGTTCGCCATTGTGCCAGTTTCAGGGTCGTATTCAATAATCATAGAACATGATGTTTTTACATTTTCACATAATGCGTTTACAGTTTTGTCTGTTATTACACCAAATGTTGATAATGCACGTGAATCAAAATCAGCCAAATTTTGTTTCGCAGAATCCAAACATTCTGTTAATAATGTTGTGCAACTTTGGCGGACTTCTTCCAGTTTGGCATTTTGTGCAATCTTGATTTGTGCCAATGCGTCATCAATAAATCCGTTCCATACACTGTCGGCAATTGATTGACAATTTTTTGTCGCAGGTTCAATGTATTTCTTTTTGGAATTCAAATATGAAATAAATGGCGCGTTTTGTGGCGTTTTGGACCATGTGTCCGTATTTGTTGGACGCACAATCAATCCGGTCAAATTGATTAAATCAGGTGACAAAAATGCCTCGCCTGTGGTGGGGTTGATATAACGACCCGATATATCCAAACATTTAACCAAATCTTTGCCACATACATTGGTGTTTGTTAACATATCTAACATTTTTGTTTTGCATGTTAATATGTCGTCAGAATTATTATCCTGGTAATTATTTAATCGTGTCATGTCCAGCAGGGCGCTGCTTTCCAAAATTTTATTTTTTGCCTGTTGCGATTGGGTTTCGTATGCACGTTTAACAGTATTACAATCTTGTTCAATTGCCATATTATAACTGTTTTCGACCAATGCGATATCTTCGGTATCACAAACCTCGGCCGCCATTTCACGACATACGGGTAATGCCGCAGAACGCAGGGCAGCACCGCTTTTTGCGGTTGTGGAAATCCCCGTCAATGAATCAACAGAATCAAATGCCGAATCCATGTTCAATGACCATGTTAATGCAGACATATTATTGTTTTCCGCAGAATCAAAACTGGCATTTAATTTTTTTGCAATATTGTCCAATGTTTTTTTAGATGCGGTTTTATCACGTGTTGCATAATATGCGTCTTCGCCTTCGGTTGCCTGGTTTATAACGGCAGCGTCCGCGGGATCCATGTTAACCTGTAATAAACGTTGACTGAAATCTTGTAATTTGTCTTCGACATTATCAAGTGATTTTTGGGTGGATTTGAATTCGTTTGCACGTGTGGAACATGCACAACGTTTTAATTGTGCATCCTTGTTCGCACAAAATTCATCCATACAATCGAAAAATACAGTTTTACATTTGCCAAAATCACGTTGCATTACAGATTCACGTGTTTTTGTGGTTGCCGCAACACGTGCCTTGGTTCCAGGTTTTTGTGCTGTGCGGGATAAAATGTTTTTTTGTGTGGTGCGTGCCGAAATATTCGGTTTTTTTGTGCTGCGTGCGACAACAGATGTTGATGCGTTGCGTGATTTGTCGGCAACCGAACTGTTTCGTTGAATGATGTTCTTGGTGGTGGTAATAGCATTTCTGGTTTTTGTGGTGGTTGTTTTTCTGGTACTGGTAACGGTGTCAGAATTTTTGGTTCGTGATATGTTTTTTGCATTATCCGCCACCGCACTATCCAAGATAGGTGCAATAAAACACGCGGCTAAAAACAGTTTTAGACCTTTCATTTCCTTATCTGATTTCATGATAACAAAATTTTTTAATAGTGGGCAAGAATATTTTTAATAGATATGTATATTTTTTGGTGCAGCCAGGGGGACTTGAACCCCCAAGGATTGCTCCACAGCATCCTTAGTGCTGCGCGTATACCAATTCCGCCATGGCTGCTTGAACAAATTCTTTGCACATTGTTGCAATATCATATTTCTTTTTCAAGTTTTTTGTGATATAATACGTCTGATAATGTTAGATAGGAAGGGAAAATGTCGGTAAAAACTCATGTTTTGTTGGGGTGTTCGATATTCGCTTTGATGCCGTTCGTGGCAAATGCGGCAGGGACATACTATAATTATAATGGAACTATCCAACGTAATTATGGTGGCCCATATGCAAATGTTATTGAAAATTATGGCGGTTGTACTGGTGGGTATGGTTGTGGTGCTGGTGCCAGAACAACAATGAATTCTAATCCATATGCTGTAAATAATGATACAAGTTTTGGCCGTTATGGTGATGGAGATGCTTCTGCAAATACATCAGCACAACAGAATGTGACAAAAATACCTGCGTTGCCACGTTCTTCGGGGGTGCGTGGTGGTTTGACAGATGGTGGTTTCAGTTTGGGTGCCGGTTTTGTTCATCAGTTTGCTGCATGGAATTTTGATATGAATACGGTAGGATCAAAACTGCATTATGATAACATCAGATGGAATGTTTTTGATGCAAATGCCAAATATGATTTCTATGTGAAAAATACAGCGTTGCGTTTGGATGTCGGTGGACAATATGGAACCCAATATGGCGAATCCAGTATGGTTGATGACGATATAACCAATGGCGGATTTTTCTCGCAATATTGGAATGTTGATTTAAATGGTGACGCGGTTGCAGATCAGGTTTGGACTCAGCAAGGACATGCGTTGTCTGTTGGTACATCGGAAGATGGCAGTATGATGGGTGTGTATGCTGGATTGGGGGTAAAAGACGCGTTCCGTTTTGGTGGTTTTAGGGTGACACCATCTATTGGGTATCGTTATTTTAAATATAAATTGGATACAAAACGTAATTATGGAATGTCGCTGGATATTGTAGAAGGTGCATCCAATTATTGTCAGAGTTCTGGTGGGGAAACACAATGTCTGCCATTTTTGGTTTTTGTAGACAGTAATAATAATCCGTTGTTGGGGGTTATTGAAGGTGTCGATTTAAATGGTGATAGTGTTATTGATACATTGAGTTATGTTAGTATTCCAAGTGGTGCGCAATATGTAGAAACAGAAGATTCTTACTATTATTACCAAGATGGTGTGAGTCATTCTTATGAGGTGGAATGGTCTGGCCCATATGTTGCATTAGATATAAATTATGATATTTCATTAAACGATTCGGTTATGGCACGTTTGGAATTGGGTTTGCCGGCATATACATCAACAGCAGATCAACCGTATCGTCCTGATTGGCAACATCCAAAAAGTTTGGAAGATACAGCAGATATTGGCGATGCGTATCATTTTGGTTTTGGGGCTAATTGGTTGCATTCTTTGACAGATTCTATAATGTTAACTGTTGGTGTTACATTTGATTATTATAATGTTGGCAAGGCACAGGCTGCGTCATATTTGAATCCAGATTACTATAATACTATGTATTATAATCCTGCGGTTGACACAAATAATGCATTGGCCAGTTCGGAATATTATGGCAGTGCTAATGTTGACGATTGGACGCAGACACGCGCGGATGCATTGGGTCGTGATTTAGATGTCGATAAAGCGGTGTACAGAAGTAATTTGGAAACAATAGATGCTATAAATGATTTGAAATCAAAAGGCTGGAAAGAAACAGTTGCAGATGAAATTGAATCGTTGTATAGATCTATTGGGGTTCGTATCGGATTGCAGGCTAAATTTTAAGGTTTAATAAAAGTGCGTGTTAATAAGTTATTTTTGATGAGTGTTTTTTGTATGCTCGCGTTTGGCGCGGCGTTTGCAGTCGAATTGACTGGGACAACGTCGGTTAATGTGACAAGTGATACCGCAGCCCAGGCAAAGACGCGTGCGTTTAATTCTGCACGTCGCGATGTTATTACACGTGAATTGCGTAATTATGCAAATTCAGAACAATTGGAAGCTGCTATTAAAGAAAGTTCGAATGAAGAATTGATGAATATTATTTCTTCGTCCAGTTTAGATTCTGAAAAAATTTCGGATACATCGTATTCTGCAAATATTTCTTTTGTTATTGATGGTGATGCTGCGCGTAAATGGATGGAAAAATATTCTGTTCAAAATTGGTTGCCTTCATCCAGCAGTGTTGCTGTTGTTCAGGTTGCAAATTCTGTTCCGTTTAATGTGACTTTGTTACAGCCAATGGCAGATTGGGCAAGTTTGAATGCTGTGGCACGTGATGTCGGGGCGGATATCGCAACGGTGAAAATCGTTGGAAATAATATTTCCTTTGTTATGGAAGAAAAAAATGCTATTAAATTTTCCAAAGCTTTGCGAATGAATGGTTGGCGTGTACAACAAAGTTTAGATGGATTTAAAATTTTTAAATAGTTTTTTGTTGAAATAAATTTTCATATATTTTACTTTTCTAAGTGTTGATTATTAACCTTGTAACAAAATGGATTGAAATATGAAAAAATTATTGATAGCGGCATTGTGTTTTATGCCAACGGTTGGTTTTGCGTTGGAAACACCACATGAAACAAAATTTGATTTGAATATCCGTCGAATCGGTATTGATTGGTCCCAGACATCAGTTGGTAATGCGGCAGAATACAGTGATTCACCGGTTGCTGCATTTACAGCCAGTTCCCAAGATTCTTTTGTTGGGGTTTTTGATACGGCTTTGGAATATGGATTTGACAGGTTGCGTTGGGATAACTCTTTGTTTATGACATATGGTAAAACAACGTTGAAACCATATAATAAACCATCAACAACCGATGAAAAGGCTGATAAGATTTTGTTCTTGTCTGATTTGGCATATGCCTTGTGGGATTGGGATGATGCAAAGTTAGGACCGATTGTTCGTGCTGAATATGAATCCGAATTTAAGGGTAATCCACATATTCGTAAGATTGTGCGTCCCAGTGCCGGTATTGCTTTATTTGATCACAAAGTGTTAAAGACATTGTATGTGACCGCTGTGTACGAAAATGATTTTACAGTTGTTGATGACCCAGTGAGTAAGTTGGCCATGGAAGCAGGTTGGCGTGCAGAATATGATATCAGGGAAGGTGTGAAATTTACAAGTGATGGATATTATCGTGAATATCTTGATTATTCACAATATGTTCCAACTGATTTTCGTCGTGATTTGAGTGTGAATGCCAGATTGGATACAAACCTGTGGGGTGATTTTACATTTGGCCCGTATGTTAATTATCGTCGTGCTTTGTCGCGTCATGCAGAACATTTACATTCGAAACCTTATGCTTCGAATATGACGGTTGGTTTGTCGTTTAACTATATCAATAAATTTAATTTACAAAAGACAAGCACATTGCCGGAAAACACAGAATCAAAATAAAATAGTTTTGTGTGATGTTTTGACCGCCGTTATCGGCGGTTTTTTTATTTAAAACGTGGTTTTGAATTTTTTCATTATGAAAAATTCATCTTGCCAATCTGGGTTGTTTATGTATGTTGCAGATAATTCTTTGTACTTGATTGTGTATTCTGTGGAAGGTTCTGTTGTTAAATCTATGTTTGCATTATGATATACAATTTGACCGTTTTTGTTGCGTGCCACAGGTACGGATAAAGACATGTTGCCAAATATAATTTGATCCGGGATTGCAAATTCAAATGATAAATCATTCCATTTTAATCCGGTTTTGATTGTTTGTGTATATATGGTTGAAAATCCTGATACTATAGAATTCTCGTCGGGGGTTGGATTAGAAATACCGGTGCGAATTTGTTGGTAAAAATGCAAGTCGGATATGTTAAATTCATTCTTATACCCTATGAAATTGATTAAATCGTTTGATTTGATAGACATCAATCCACTAGATTTTAATAAATTATTTTGTTGAAAGCCTAATTCAATACCGCCTGGTAATAATGTTGTGTTGGTATCAGATTCGCGTAATCTGTCAAATCCGCGACTGTATGGAATAACCTTTATATTATCAGACATGTTTGTTGTAAATGTACGTCCGAAATCATCTATAAAGGCAAGTTTTATATCCGCATTTTTAATTGCACCTGCGATTTGACCTGATATATTCGTCATATTTAATGATTGAACAGAACCGTTTGCCAAAATGATTTTTGGATTGCCAACTGGTTTGGTTGCTTTTTCCATATTTAATAATCCCCAACCATATACAGAATCAACCCCAATGTCACCCAGGTCTGTTGCGGTTGTAAATAATAATTCTGTGATTTGTGTGGCTGTCATATAAGGAAAGGCTTCTTGAATTGTGGCAATTGCTGCTGATACTGTTGGTGTTGCAAAACTGGTACCACTGGCATATTCAGATGAATCGGTGTTCCAACCAGAACCTGGGGCAGCAATACAGTAATTTTGTGTTATACCACATTGATTGCTGTACCAAGCAATTTGGTTGTTGTTATTTAAGGCAATTACATTAACAAAGTGTCCCTGTAAATCAGGAAATGCTATGGGCAGGGCAGATAAAATACCACTTTCAGTTTGTGATTCATTGCCGGCTGCTATTACAAAAATTGAATCGTTTTCAGAAACTGTATTTCTGAGGCTGGTTATAAAATTTTGGTTTGTTGTGTTATAAAAATAATCTTGGGCCTGGGCATATGTTTTTAGACTGTTGTCATTGTTGTAAATTGCAGTGGCTGCATTCTGGTTGTTTGTAGATTGAACTTGCCAACTGGCATTATATATTTTTGCAGGACTAGACGTGTTTAATGCATTTGTGATGGAATCGTAAGAAAATACGGAGTTGCTGGTTGCAATATTGTATGTGTTTATGTTTGCATCTGGAGCGATATATGATGCAATGTCACGAACTGTGTTTCCATGATTACTGTAAAAATCATCAAGTATGTTTATGTTTATATTTTTACCGGTAAAACCACGTGCGTAAGCATAGGCAAAATTTATGTTATCAAACTGTTGGCTGTTCTGGGTGTATATATCAGAATTTTTTATCATGTTTATGGTTTCAGAATCAATGTCTGTACCATTTGTTAAAGAATGTAAGTACGATAATGTGCTGACACGTTGGTTTGTTATGGTGTCTGATAAAGTATAATTTTGGGCTATGTTTGGGGATAATTCTAATGTTGGTTGAATCGAATTGGTGTGTGCGTTTGAATCAGATTTTTGTGTTGCCAAGAAAGAGGTTAGACCAACCAAGGCCGCTGCACCACCGGTCCATTGTAATATTTTACTGGAATTGTTGGTGTTTTTGCATTGATACGGGTGTTTTTGACGATATTCTTGGTTGTTGCAATTAGGAACCGCAAACGCACTTGTTGTGGTTGATGCGAATATTAAAATACCAATAAAAATCTTTTTTAATAAATTCATCCCATCGCCTATTATAAATATAGACTAAAAATATAATTTGTCAATAGTTTTTTTGATAAAGTGTCGAAATGCCTTTTTGTCAAAAAATCTTGATATTGCCGTTTTTTTTGGTATTTTGACTGTGAGTATAGCGATTGAAAAGGGTAATAAAATGACAGATATACCAAACACAGAATACATTACAATTAATAAAGACGGGATTTTTGTTGGTGGTAAACCTGCGACAACATATTGTGGTGAAAAAATACTTTTTTCAAACGGTGTGCGGGAAGCTTTTGCCGACATCCAAAGATTAAATAAAAATGTTGCAGAATTGCATGTGTTGTCATCGGAAACATTTGGCGAATATGCCAAGGTGGGTAATCCATCAGGAAACCATGGCCGAACTGCATGGTGTAGGGTAAAGTTTGAAAACGGTAATTTGGGTGCGTGGGTCTGCCTCGAAGCGCACGGTTCGGCCGCCGATTGTGCGAACGTCTGTGCGAACTTCTGCGCGCGCCACGTCCGTCTTCGCGCGTCGTTTCGTTCGGCGGTATTTGATGCGGTTGATAAAGAAAAAACACCACAAAAACCAATTAACCCTGTTGTGGTTGCCACAAACAACAACGCACAAAACAAAAGATAAAAATATGAAATCAATGCCAAATATATCAGAAGCAAAAGAGCTTGTATACAGCACGTATCCGCTGTTTAACAAATATTCCCCTGCGTATGCTGTAACAAATGAAGATGTGCGCAAATCGATGAAATACATAAAAAAATCGTATAAGACAGCCTTGACTGTTGCGGCATCGGGTGACCATCCGTTGTTTTGTAAATTATATGGCATTGAACATGTTACGACTTTTGATATTTCATATAATGCCAAAGTAGTTATGGATTTGAAAACACTGGCATTACAGCATTTAACATTGAACCAGTATTATGAAATGCAAAACAGTTTATGGCAAAATATAAATGTCAGACATGCAGCACATACCCAGGATATCATTTCTAAATTATCGTCCGAAGAACAACAGTATATTGATGGAATGAATGGGTATTTGTTGTTTGGTAATGGACGGTTTCGGCCTGAAAGATATCAAAAATATGCTTTACAACAACAAGAATTTTCCAAATTAAAACAAATTGTACATGAACCTTTTGACTTTATTTGGTCTGATGTTAAAAAATTAAAACTAAAACAATCGTATGATTTTATTCATTTATCAAATATTTGTGATTTTTTACCTTATGTTGCTATTCAAAATGTTTTAATAAAAATGTTAAATCATACAAATACAGGTGGCTCTATTGTGATGTTATTACATCAAAAAAACGATATACATAAAGTAAAAGATATCGTGCACGATATACAATGTGATTGTCCTGGGACACAAAACAAAAACGTTGTTGTCTTGCGTATGCACAAGTTGGTTGAGCATTTATATTAGAATATTAAAAGGGGTAATAAAAATGGCAGTGTATCCTTATGTGGATTTTCATAATGCGGCAAACAGTATTCATATGGTTGATTGTGATAATACCGATGTTCGTTATACTTGTCCTTATTTGAAATTCCTTGAAAATCAGGGTTATACAGATTATCAAGTGGAACATATGGGACGTATCACAATTGTTCATTTGAATTTTTGGAGAAATTATTCTGCAAAAGAGAAAAATCTGCCGTATCCACGAAATTTTTGTTTGTCGTGTCCATGGAATCGTGGTCGGTAATTTAATTTATATGATCTAAATAGAAAAAAACCGTCCATTTTGGCGGTTTTTTATTGACATTGTTTAATTTGTTGCTATTTTGTCGGTGATACAAAAAAGGGGATATGTCATGTATAAAATTTCAGACCAAGATTATATAACAGTAAATAAAAATGGGATTTTTGTGGGTGGAAAACCCGCGGCAACATATCGTGGTGAAGAAATATTGTTCCCAAAAGATATCCAGAATTTCTTTAATGATATTCAAGAAGAATCTCCATTTGTTTCTGGTATTCATGTATTGTTGTCTGAAACCGCAGGCAAAGAAAACCAAGTTGGTAAACCGGTTGGTAAAAATGGGAAATATGTATGGAGTCGTGTTGTATTAAACGGTGTGCCAGAGGGTGATTTTGTTTGTTCCAATGGGTTTGCTGTGCCACGTCATGTTGCTTCTGATACATTGCGTTGGGCACGCAATAATGCGGATTTTCGTTTGAAATTGTTAAGGACAGCGAAACAAGAACAAAGATAAAAAAATCCGCCGTTTATGGCGGTTTTTTCTTGCAATTTCAATATCTTTGTGGCAAAATTGTGGCACGTCGTTTGACGAAGAACACAGTTTTCGTGGTTGATTCTGTCCAAAAACCGCTGTTTTTGGCTAAATCCACGGGAACGAGGATTAAACAGAAAAAAGGATTAAAAAATGGCATTGCCAAAATTTACTATGCAACAATTGATGGAGGCCGGCGTTCATTTTGGACACCACACCCGTCGTTGGAACCCATTGATGACCCCATACGTTTATGGTGTCAAAGATAAAATTCACATCATTAACTTGAATAAAACTGCACCTTTGTTATATCGTGCGTTGACAGCATTAGAAGCTGTTGCGGCCGCCGGGGGTAAAGTATTGTTCGTTGCAACAAAGCACCAGGCCAAAGATATCGTTCGTGATGCAGCTGAACGTTGCGGTCAATTTTATGTTAACAATCGTTGGTTGGGTGGTATGTTGACTAACTGGACAACCGTTTCACAAAGCATCCGTCGTTTGAAAAAGATGGAAAATGACATTGCTAATGCTGACAAATTGGGATTGACCAAGAAAGAAGTTGGTGTTATGACCAAAGAAGTCGAAAAATTACGTTCTGTGTTCGGTGGTATTTTGGAAATGCATGGCGTTCCACAGGCCATGATTGTTATTGATGTGCCACGTGAAATGAATGCTGTTCGTGAAGCAAAAATTTTGGATATTCCAACAGTTGCTATTTGTGATACAAATGCAAATCCAGAAATGGTCGATTATCCTGTTCCAGGTAATGACGATGCTGCGCGTGCAACACAATTATATTGTGATTTGTTCGTAGATGCTATTTTGTCTGGTATTGAAAAACGTTTGGGTGGTGCTGCGGCCAAGAAAGCTGCGGATGATATGGATAATGCTGATGAAATCGAGGCCGATATCAAAGATAAAGAAGCTAAACAAAAATCAAAAGCATCCGAAGCACGTGCTGAACGTCGTGAAAAGAAATCCGACAAATAAGGTTTATACCCACAAAATTCATTTGGAATTTTGCTGGGACCAAGTTTTATATGTGTGATTTTGGGGATTTAATCCCCAAAATCGTAATCTTTAAATTTTATACAAGAAAGGAAATTAAGATGGCAGAAGTAACAGCAAAATTGATTCAAGAACTGCGCGAAAAAACTGCTGCAGGTATGTTGGATTGCAAAAAAGCATTAATCGAAAACAATGGTGATATCGAAGCTGCTGCAGATTGGTTGCGCAAAAAAGGTATCGTCAAGGCTGCGTCCAAGGCTGGTCGTGTTGCGGCATCTGGTTTGGTGACAGTTGTTAAATGTGATAATTTGGGCTGTGTCGTTGAATTGAATGCTGAAACAGATTTCGTTGCTAAAAACGAAAAATTCCAAAAATTGGTTGCTGATGTTGCAAACAAGGCTTTGGAATTACAAGGTGATTTTGATGCAACATTGAAGGCAGTTAGTGATGATATCGCAGCAACAATTTCTACAATTGGTGAAAATATGAATTTGCGTCGTGTTGCAAAAGTTTCTGGCGATCATATTTATTCATATATCCACAATGCATTGGTTCCAGGTATGGGACAAATTGGTGTGGCTGTGGCAATCAATGGTAATGACCCAAAAATCGATGAAATTGGACCAAAGGTTGCAATGCACATTGCTGCAAACAAACCTGAATTTATGACAATTGCCGATGTTAATCCAGAGGCGGTTGAACGTGAAAAGAAAGTTTTCATTGAATCTGGTGCAACAGCAGGCAAACCAGAAAACATCGTTGAAAAAATGGTCGATGGTCGTATCCAAAAATGGTATGCGGAATCAGTATTAGAAGAACAACCATTTGTTATGGACCCATCAAAGAAAGTTAAAGATGTTATCGCAGAACATGGCGGCAAATTGGCTGGGTTCGCATATTATGTTTTGGGTGAAGGTATCCAAAAACGCGAAGATAACTTGGCTGATGAAGTTGCAAAAATGTTGCAATAATTTCGCATAAGTAAAAAAACGGAGAGAGTCGCACAGATTTTATTTGTGCGGCTTTTCTATCGAAAAAGGATTAAAAATGGTGGATATTCCAAATACAGAATATATCACTGTAAATGCCAATGGCATTTTTGTGGGTGGAAAACCCGAAACAACATATCGTGGAAAAACAATATGTTATTCAAACGATGTGCGGGAATCTTTTGCCGACATCCAAAGATTAAATAAAAATGTTGCGGAATTGCATGTGTTGTCATCGGAAACACGTGGCGAATATGCAGAACCGGGTAATCCATCAGGGAAACACGGGCTGAATGCATGGTGTAGGGTAAAGTTTGAAAACGGTAATTTGGGTGCTTGGGTCTTCGCCGACACGTACAGTTCGGCCGCCGTTTGTGCGCGCTACTGTGCGTACCTCTGCGCGTTCGGCGTCCGTCGCAACTCCGCCTTTCGCGCGGCGGTGTTTGGTGCAGCGAATGA
>CAMOTP010000028.1 GCA_946625925.1 uncultured Alphaproteobacteria bacterium
TTTGGAACATTTTCAAACACACCTAAATTATACAAATCTGTAAATTCCTTTTTTGCAACATTCAATTCCTCATCTGTTTTCAGATATTTAATTTTACGAAAAGCCCAATTTACAAAAAACCATAAAAAGTTTTCCGACCATAATTTCATCTGATGTGCATCTGCCTGATCACGATATAAAACAAATGCATCTTTAATACCAGCAATCAAACTCTGCATTATACGCAACTGTTTTGCAGACAACACAATCCCACCAAAATTTGGAATATAATAATATAACGGTAATGGCACAATAGTCACAATTGGATTACGCAACATCACACGTGACCACCATGGGAAATCTTCAAACAAAATTCCCTTAATAAACGGTATATCTTCTATCAATGTGCGACGATACATATTTTTCCAAACCTGGCAATGCTTTATCAACCATCTACGTTTAGGATTAAAGGCATTATGTGCACTATCCGTTGCATATTCATAAACATCTGTTACTGTCTTTGATTTAATTTTATCTATACTATATTTTTTCTTTATACCCAATGGCACGACTTTATCCGTATCTAAACCCAACTTGTGATACACCATCAATTGCGGGCGATAAAATCTATCATACGTAAATGATACAATATCTGAATTGTTTTTCTGTGCCAAAGCATATGCGATTTCCATTGTCTGTGGATGGATAAAATCATCGCTATCCAGATACATTATATATTCACCTTTAACATATGGCATACCAGCATTACGTGCATCAGACAATCCACCATTTTCTTTGTGCACAACAACAAATCGTTTATCACGACCAGCATATTCTTCGGCAATTTCACCTGATTTATCAGGACTGCCATCATCAACCAAAACGGCCTGCCAATCTGTAAACGTCTGATTTTGAACAGAATCCAAACAACGTCTTAAATACTTTTCAACATTATACATAGGAATAATAATTGAAATTTTTGGTGCCATATTTTAATCCTTTTTACATTTTGTTTATCATAACATCAGCAAACGAACCCGGGACAGGATTATCTGAACCACGGTATGTTGTTTTTTGGAAAAAAGCCCCCGACGTCACTTCATCAAAAGTTTTTTGATTAAACGGTTTGTTTTGATATGCCCACCACAATGCATGTGTTGGGTCCTGGGCAACATGAGGCATTTTTGCAAAATATTTTTTTGCCCTTTCATCATTTTCAACCAATGTTCTAAACAATAACTGATGCATAAAATAATCAAATATATGATTTTCGTGCATCCAATAATCTAAAATCATTGCACGCCACGCTGCCAACAAAAAAGCCCCTTTGCGTGCACGTATGAAACAATTTTGACAGAAACTATACGGACTGCCACCAATATTATAATTATTACCAGTTAAATACATAAAATAATCTTGCTCTTCAATCCAATCAGGAATTGGCGCGGTCACAAATCCAGTTGAATCCAACCAATAACCACCATAACGATACAACAATTCAACACGACAAATATCTGCAAAATGTGCATGTCCAATTTTACCGTCTTTATACTTTTGAATTATTTCATCTGGCAAAGAAATATAATCAAAAACCGTATTTGCATCTAACACAACCAACTCTTGTTTACAATGACGTCGAACACTACGAAAACAAGCCTTGACCAAAGCCGGTGCTTTTTCTTCACCTTGCAACCACAATGTCCAAATTTTATCATTTTTATCATTATTAATAACTTTTTCTTCTTTTACAGCATTCACCGCTGGCAAATATCTTTTAAAATATTTTGTAACAATTCGTGCTGTTGCATCAGTTCTAACCTTGCGTCTTGCAACCCGATTTAAAAAATGCCAATTCAAAATATGTCCAAACAAGACCAGTTTAAACATTGCAAAAGACCGCGCAATATTCATAACAACTCCTTTTAATATATTAAATTTCAGGCGGCAATATTATGCCGCCCAACATTTTTATTCTTCTATTGCATCGACCACATCATCATCAGATGGACCAGTTGTCATTTCTTCGGCAATTCCAGATGCTTTTGCCATAATTTTATCCAACAACTCTTTTTGAACATCTTCGTGTTCTTTTAACCATTGACGAACATTGGCCTCGCCCTGTCCCAACCGTTCATTATTATAAGAATAAAAACTACCAGCTTTTTCAATGATATTATATTTAACACCCATATCTATAATTTCACTGATACGAGAAATTCCCTCACCATACATAATTTTAAAATCAACTGTACGGAAAGGTGGTGCAACTTTATTCTTAACAATTTTAACACGTGTTTCATTACCGACAACATTTTCTTTATCTTTGATTGCACCAGTACGACGAATATCTAAACGCACAGAAGCATAGAATTTTAACGCATTACCACCAGATGTCGTTTCAGGATTACCAAACATAACACCAATTTTCATACGAATTTGATTAATGAAAATTAATAACGTATTACTGCGTGATACAGAACCAGCCAATTTTTTCAATGATTGTGACATCAAACGCGCTGTTGTACCAACAAAAGAATCACCAATATTTCCCTCTAATTCTGCTTTTGGTACCAATGCCGCCACAGAATCAATTACAACAACATCAACCGCCCCAGACTTGATAAGTGTATCTGCAATTTCTAATGCTTGTTCACCAGAATCAGGTTGAGAAATAATCAATTCAGAAACATTGCAACCTAACTTTTTAGCATAACTTGGGTCCAATGCATTTTCTGCATCAATATATGCACATGTACCACCTTTTTTCTGTGCCTCGGCCACAGCATGCAATGCCAACGTTGTTTTACCAGAACTTTCTGGACCATAAATTTCAACAATACGTCCACGTGGATATCCACCAACACCCAACGCAATATCCAATCCCAAAGATCCACTTGAAATGGCTTCTATATTTTGTTGACTGCCATCACCCATTTTCATAATGGCTTCTTTACCAAATTGCTTTTGAATTTGTGCCAAAGCAGATTCCAATGCAGGATTCTTAGCAACAACTGTTGTTGTATCTTTTTCTTTCTTTGCCATAAAATTTCCCCTTTGTTTCGTAATCAAATCATACAAAGAAAAAACACTATTTGCAAGCAAGATAAATTATCATTTTTTAGACAACAAAACCATCAAAGTCAGCACACCAACCGCCACAGAAACAAACCACACAGCCGATGTAGTTCCCACCACAGCAATACACACAGCCGCCAAAATCGGTGCAATCACCTTTGGCAAATAAGACGTTGTTTTAAACACGCCATAAAATCTGGCCTGTTCACTCTTTTGTGTATTATCAAAAAACAGCAAATCATGCACTGGTTCCATAAACGCACCAGAAATTTGCCACAAAACAAATATTGCCAACAACCACCACCCATGAACAAAAGTTGCCAATGCTGCAAAAACCACAAATGAAGACAAACCAATCGCCATCAATAATTTAGCCCCCACTTTTTTCACAACATTTCCTATAAACAAATCAAATACAATATACGGCAAAATCCCAATCGTTAATACCCATCCCAAAACATTAGCAGAAAAGCCCTGTTCTATCACAACAATGGGCACATACAACACACGCATAGCCGCCAGCGCATAATATCCAAAATTAACAAAATACGCACGTGGCATACCAGCGCGTCTGAAAAACACCAATGTATTTATCCATAAAGATTTCAAAGTCCGCTTTGGATTAACGCGTTTAATTTCTTTATCCTGTTGCACAATTCCAAATCGCTTAAAGAACAATAACCCGCCGGCATAAATCATTGCGGATGCCAAAAATGGAATTCTATAATTACCGAACCATTCTGCCATATTCAAAGCAAACAACGGAGCAACCAAACACCCAACATTTACCCAAAAATAATATCTGGCATTTAACTTTGCCATACCAATATTTTTAGAAAAATCAGCCATAAATAACGGAATTAAAATCCCAATAATCGTAGACCCCACACCTGACGCATAATCTAAAACGACAAAAGTCCCCGGCTTAATAGAAAAACTCATCATCGCATAACAAATAACGACCAACAAGAACGCCGTATAAAACAATCTTGTTTTTGAAAACCAACGCAACAATTCCTTGGAAAAGACACCAATTATCATACAAAACACAGAATACAGTGCAACGTACATACCAACAACTGACGATGCCAATTTTTCATTACCCAAAACTTCTGTGAAAATACCTAATATAACCAGAGAATAAACCGCATTATATATACCACTGGCAAATCCAGTAAACAACCCCAGATTTGCAAATGAATATCCCGACACACCTGAATTCATAGAAATATATTTATCTTTTGCCAAAACGGTTCCTCTCTTCTATCCCACAGCGGATATATTATATCATACTTTTTGCAATAAAACAAACAAACGAAAAGCCGCCCATTTGGGCGGCTGATAAAACTGACAAACGAAACACAAATTACTGATTAGCAGGTTTGCTTTGTTGTGCTTCGGCCTTTTTTTGTTCATACAAAGCTTCGAAATCAACTGGTTGCATAACAAATGCAGGGAACCCAGATTCTGATGTTAAACGTGTCACCAATGCACGCAAAGATGGGAATATCATCGTAGGAACATCAATCAACAAAGTACGTTTTTTCGCTTCTTCATCTTTTTCTTCTGCCATTTGAACCAATGAAGAATAAGTTGTTTCAATCAAGAATATAGATTTATTATCTTTATCCAACTTGGAATGTACTTTTGTTACCAAATCAACCATAAACACATTATTTTCAGCACCCTTGATTTGAATATCGATATTAATTTCAATTTTGGCCTGTCCATTATCTTGATTAAAAAACAATTCCGGGACATTTGGACTTTCAAAAGATATATCTTTCAAGAACTGAGAAATAATTTTAAATTGTGACATGCGATTGCTCCTTTTTTTTTAGTCGCTTTTATGATAATATAACATTAGAAAACAATTTTACAAGTGTAGAAGGGATTAAAAATGTTTCAATTTAAAAAAACGCCACAATTCAATATATTATTTGGAATTTTGTTGGCTTTTGGTTTAACTTCTTGCGATATTTCCACGCCAACACACACCGGAAACAATGTCGTTGCCCCACACTCTAATTTAAAACCTGTACCATATTCTGCATTACCTGACTGGAAAAATGACGACCTCAGGTATGCACTCCAGGCCTTTCGTAATACATGTCGTGCGAAATTACAATATACCGGTCGTGTAATTCCTGACGAGGCACTTGTTCGTGAAAAATGCAACATGTTACCTGGTGCGGGTGCCGATGTACAAACCGTACGAACATGGTTTGAATCACATTTCCAGGCATACAAGGTATATGATGATTCCGGCAAAACCAGTGGCACATACACAGGATATTATTCGCCAACAATTCCGGCATGCAAAACGCGTACTGCACAATGCAATGAACCATTAATGGCTGCACCGTCAAATCCTGCGCAATATAAAAATGTTCCGAAAAAAACAATTGTTGAAAACAGAATTGGTCGCGTACTATATTGGGCAAACATTGTTGATGTTCAAAACATCCAAATCCAAGGCAGTGGCCTATTGAAACTCGAAGACGGCAGTATGGTTAAATTGAATTTTGGTGCCACAAACGATATGAAATTTAAATCGATTGGCGAACAATTACGCGTCCGCGGAATAAAGCCAGACGGTGGATACAGTGCACATGCGGTTTGGACATATTTGAAAAAGAAACCAGCATTAGCCAAAGAAGTTATTTACAACAACCCCAGATATGTGTATTTTAAAGAGGCCGAATCGAAAAATGTGATTGGTAAATTGGGAACGCCACTGTCCAAAATTCGCAGTATTGCCGTCGATGACAGCATTTACACCGTTGGGATGCCTGTATATATAAACACAAATTTATCCGATGGTCGTAAATTCCGCAGATTGATGATTGCCCAAGATACCGGCAGTGCAATTCGCGGTTGGATACGTGCCGACATATTCTTTGGTTCTGGTGACGAAGCATATAAATTTGCTCATGGTCAACATGCCCAGGGTGAAATGTACATCCTGTTGCCCAAGGAATACACAAATGTCAAACCAAAATAATATATCTGAAAAATTATCTGAACGCATAAAACGCCCGACGACAATTGCCGGTGTGTTTGGTAATCTGTTTCAAATATTGGGCGTACGTGCATCCAGCACAGATTTATCAGAACGTTGGGATGAAATTATGGGGCCAGATATTGCATCCATTGCAAAACTGGTGGCAATAAAAAAGACAGTTGGTAATAAATACAGCATTGTAATAAAACCAACAAACCCCGCATTGGCATTACAATTATCATATTCCCAAAACGAAATTTTACACCGCATCAACAAATACTTTGGTTATGATGCAATATCAAAAATAACATTTAAAAAATAAAATGAAAAATAAAAATCCGCTGAATTTCAGCGGATTTATAAAATATATAGAAACATTACTAAATTCCACTCGCCTGCCCTGGAATATAAATAACACCTGGCGATTTCTGATTATTATTTACCATACCATCCAACTTGCTCAAACCTCTCATAATCATATCCAAACAATTTTGCATACTTTGCTTATTATATAACCTATTTGATTGACAATCACCGCAACTAAAACCATTGCCTTTAACACCCTGTAATTCTAACACCTTGCAATCATCTTCCATTTGTTTTTTAATTTTTGTCTTTACATTGCCCTTGCCAACATAATCTGACATTTTTGTATAATTAGATTGCAAACAACTAAGCGCATCAGATTTATTAAATTTGGATCTGCAATTTTCAAATTCATTTACCCCAGAACCAGCCTCATCATCATCCGATGACGACGATGCGCCTGCGGCCTGTAACGATGCCTTTAATGCAGACTTTTCTAATTGAATCTTTAACCTTTTAATCATAGATTCAATCGAAACGAATTGCTTGTACATTTGTTGTGTGATAACCGTTGTTTTTAATCCGATTATTCTCTTCATATTTTCTGTATCTTCAGATTTATCTGGATTAGATTCCATCTTTGCATTATACGCATGAACATTACATAATGCATATATCGGATCAATATATGAATTGGTCTCGTCATCACACGAACCATTACATACACCTGGGTTGCTGCCTGTCTGATTCGGTTGATCACAACATATTGTTGAACCCAAACTTTTTGATAATGTCGCACTTCTTAGACGTGTATCATTATCGGGGTCAACCGCACAATATTTTGTAATATCATTTTTACACGCAGAATTTTTTGAGTCTGTGTCTAACGGTGTACAATATTCCGTATTACCACTATTCTGATAAGTTCCAAAACTATTTGGTGCATCCTGCGTAATTAAATATTCCAATATATCAATACTAACGCCGCCCTTTCTGGCACTGTTGCGCCGTTTAAATAATGAATTATTCAAAATATTACTTGCACAACCAACACGAATAATACCAGTTGAACTCTCATCAGGATTTAACAATTTTTCCTGAATTGCCGCATACCCTTCATCATCATTATAAATTTTATTAATCGTGCACATTACCAAATCTTCGGGTGGAATAACCTGACCTGTGGCACACTGTACACCACCCTTGGTCAATCCTGCAACTCCATTAGACTTATGTGTGCTATCATCACAAGTTCCCTGAAAAGCATCCTTATTATAAACAGGGATTCCACCACTGGTCGTACCATATACATCACACTCCCAAACACCTTTTGCACCCTCACATGAGATTTTATCGCCATAACTTGGCAAAGAACACTTCTCTTTAATACAATACTTAATTGATGATGTCGTTGTATATGTACAAATATATTCTGCCCAACGATTGCAACTGCCGTTCAGCATCATATATATATCACTCATATCGACACCAACACTTTGTGCCTTAATCAATGCATCTTCTAAATTTGTTCCCAATGCATCATATGGTTCAAAGAACTTCATCGCCAATTCTTTGAATTTTTTCACACGTCTTGGTCCCTCGCAATTATCACCATTAATTTCGTTACATCCACCATATTTAAATGCCGCGCGCATATTTGTTTTTAATTGATTCAATGCAGAATCGACACCTTCCATACTGGTTAAAATTTGCCCAGTAATTTTGGCACGTTCAATTGTTTCTGTATCAACCCCAGACTTTACCGCATTTTCTTCGGCCGCAGTTAATGCCACCCCCACAGATTCCCCGGACGCAGCACTGGACTTGGTTGTTGCTTGGGCCTGAGCCGCCGCTGCTGCACGTTGACTTTCTTCCAATGCACTCTGCAACGATGCCAACTGTGCATTATTTTGTTGCTGCATCTGTGCCATTTGTTGTTGCATAGATGCCATTTGTTGTTGCACCGCCTGATTATTTTGTTGTGCCGCTGCTGCCTGGGCTTGTGCCTGGGCCGCCGCCGCCTGTTTGTTTGCATCAGCCACAGAATCAGCCACCAATTGCCCTGCAATAAATTCAATCAAACCATCGCCATGTTTTTTACATGTCGCATTGGCATTAACACAACCCGTCGCAATAGTTTTTGCAACATCCATGCTGCTGCATCCACCGCCCACACACTTTGGTGTGGCACAACGCAACATCAACGCATTACAATTACCATAATCAGCCTTGACCGATGATGGTGTTGCATTTGCACGTGGGTTTGTCGCCGTATTCCATTGATTTCCAATAGCAGACCCCGAAGAACCATTATATCCGGTTAAATTACTGCCCGCCGTAGTCGCAACAGGTGCAGCCCCCGCCACAGCCGGTGCAAAAGAAAACACAGCCAATAAAAATTTTGCTATTGATTTCATATTCTCTCTTCTGATTAATTTTACCACAAACAAAAAATAAATAAAAGTATAAAATTACTCTATTTTAATCCGGCAAATGCCGACATATTTGCATGTGTCATCGCAATAGCAATTGCGTCCGATTCATCCGGTGTTTTTGGGTGCGCCATCGGCAACAAAATCTTTAACATTTTATAAATTTGTTCTTTATCGGCATGACCCGCACCTGTCAATGCCTTCTTGATTAAATTTGGTTCATATTCAAACACCGGTATTTCACGATTTGCAACCGCAACAATGGCCGCTGCACGCGCATGCCCCAACAATAATGTTGTTTTAGGATTTTTATTAACGAATGTAAATTCTATACTGCAAACATCCGGATTAAATGTTTCACAAATTTCCGTTACTTTTTGAAAAATAAAAGACAACCTATCCGCCAATTCTAATTTTGTTGGCGGCAAAACAACACCACTGGCAATATAATGTCGCGATGGACCGACACTATCTATAATCGCCCAACCAGTATGTAATAATCCAGGGTCAATACCAATAATTCTCATAATTTTATTATATCCCAAATTTTAGTTTTTTTCATCATCTTAATTTTTGATATTCAGACAATATTTTAGTTTGCAAATCAATCGAACCAGCCTTGGATTTTGTGTATTCAATCATCTGTTGTTCTTTAGTTTTATCCAAATTATATATCATATACAAAATATTTTCAGACAACCGCAAATTCAAATCATATCTTTCACGAAACTCTATCTGGAATTTCAACGCACGCGAAATCAAAGCCGCAACATCATAACGATACTCTATACCGTTTTGCACATAAATAACCTTTTCTAAATCCAGGGTTTTATTCAAAATAAAATTATAAAAATACGGTGTTGCAATAATACACTTTTCGTTATGCGAATAATATATGGCATTACAGTTAAAATCAAAAATATCACTAACAATAAAACGTGGGTCATCTACATAATATTGAAACACATCAATTATGCCAAAATTTCTGGTTTGTAATTTTACCCCACCCAAAGAATTCTGGCGCATAAATGTTATATTCGGATTATGCCCAAAATCTTGTTTTTTTGATAAAATAACATCAATATCTTTGGAATCATATTGTTTTGAAAACAACTCGTTCAAAACACTATCACGAACAGACCCACCAACAAAAAACAATTTTGTATCCGCCCGCAATTTCAACTCGTTCGCGACCGCGTTTCCCAATGGAATAAATTTGTCCCCTGCTTGCTTAATCGCTGTATCAACCATATCCATACAACACCCCATAAAAAAACGCAGATTAAAAAATTTTTATTATTAACTGCACTTTGAACTTTGCATTATAAAAAGAGAACGGCACAGATGCGAAGTTATTTGCGAACGTAGTGTACAAATGCTACATGAGTGAGCAAACAACCAGCAGATGTGCCGTTATATTTTTATTTTATTATGCCGCAGCCGTAAATACCTTCTGGACATCATCATTGTCATCCAGCGCATCCACCAACTTTTCAACCTTGGCATATGCCTCGTCATCTAAATCCATTGGCATATTTGGTAACCAGGTCAATTCGGCACTTTCTGGTTCACCTAACTTATCCGCCAAAAACTTTTGAACATTCATAAAATCTTCTGGTTTTGTTGTGATAATAAAGCCCTCTTCGGAACTTTCCAGGTTGTCAGCATTTGCATCCATAATAATTTCCATCATTTCATCTTCGGTTTTACCGATTGATGCAGGATACATAATTTGACCCGCATGTGTGAACATAAACACAACAGATCCTTCTTCGCCCATATTTCCACCATTTTTTGCAAAAATATTACGAATTTCAGGTACCGTTCTACGTGGATTATCTGTCAAAGCCTCAACAATCACAGGCACCGCACCTGGACCATAACCTTCATACCGAACAGCAACAAAGTTTTCTGTATTACTACCCGATGCCTTGTCAATTGCACGTTTGATATTGTCATTTGGCATAGAATTCTTGCGCGCCTGCAAAATAGCCAAACGTAATCTGGGGTTGTTATCTGGGTTTTTATCGCCCAATTTTGCCGCCATTGTTATTTCACGCGCCAACTTTGTAAAAAGTCCACTACGCGCCGCATCAGCCAATCCTTTTTTATGTTGGATGTTATGCCATTTACTGTGTCCACTCATATTTGACCTTTTGATTTAATTGTTATAAAATACGACAAAAGGATAACAAATGATTGGAAAATTGCAAGGAATTGTTGATTACATCGGTGACGGTTTTATCATTTTAATGGCAGGCCCCGTTGGGTACAAGGTATACACCCCAGATTACCTGACATTAAAATCAACTGTCAGCCTATGGATTGAAACCGTTGTTCGCGAAGATTCTATCCGTTTATTTGGTTTTACCAGTTTATCGGGACAAAATTTATTCAATCAATTAACAACCGTATCAGGTGTCGGCCCCAAGGTTGCATTGGCAATAATGTCATCAATTAAAACCGAAACTTTGATGTCTGCAATCGCCACTGGCGACGCAAAAACAATTTCCACCGCCCCCGGTGTCGGTAAAAAAATGGCCGAAAAAATAATCGTTGAATTAAAGAATAAAATGGGTGGTGCCAGTTTTGATTTTTCAGATTCTTCTGATAATTCTGCACTGCCTGATTTACTATCTGCATTGGAATCTTTGGGTTATCGCAGATTAGATATTATCGACATGGCACAAAAGTTAGTTAATGCAAATCCGGGTGCTGATGTTGCAAAACTTGTTCCAATGGCATTAAAAGAAATCAGTAAAGGTGCATAAAATGGTCAACAAAACAATTTATCGAATAACTGGTTCCGATAAAATTCCAAACAATCTTGATATAAACACAGTTCAATCATGGACTGATGATGTTAAATGGCCTGAAACAATTTTACAATATTGCAACCCCAAAGAAATATTAGAAAACGCAAAACACCCTTCTGAAATCCAAGAAGTACACAACACCGGTTTCACAGGAAAAAATATTGGTATTGCAATTATAGACCAACGATTATATTTGGAACACCCAGAATATAGCGACAGAATAAAACATTACGAAAAAGTTGGAAATTGGCCGTCAACAGATATGCCTGATTACCACGGCAGTTTGGTTGTTGGTTGTGCTGTTGGAAAAACAACTGGAACAGCACCAGATGCAGACATATATTATTTTGCGGCAAACAATTGGCCACCAATCGGAAAATTCAAACATGCAATTGCAAAATTGTTTGGCAAACAAACCCTAGAACAAGGCCACAGAGCATATACTAATAAGGCTATACGCCGCGTTTTAGAAATAAACAAAACATTACCAGAAAATAAAAAAATACGTTTTTTATCTTGCAGTTGGGGAACCAAATCAGACCAATTCCGCGAACAATC
>CAMOTP010000029.1 GCA_946625925.1 uncultured Alphaproteobacteria bacterium
CACACAGATTAGGAATATAAAAAAAACTCGCCAGATGGCGAGTTTTTTGTTGATTTATTTAAATGGGCGTTTATGTCAAGCCTGGGAGCCAGTTTCCCGTTGTTTTGCTTTGTTGTAGTCAGGAAAACATACACCATCGCCTAATGTAAATATACTGGGGTCGGCACATTCTGTCGCAATACATTTGTTGCCATCATGATAACCCTTGGTGGCATGTATTTGATTTAGTTCTTCGCTAGTACATGGCTTATGTTGTTTATCAGTCAAATTGTTTACCAATTTGTTATGTTCGTTAGCGATGTCGGTTAAGAACGTTTTACAAATATTTTCATCGGCATCTTCTGGTACACTAATTTTACAGGCAATCATTACATCTTTGAATGTTGGTGCCCAATGTGTTTCTATGTATTCTAAAAATCTTACGCTATCCATCTGTTGGGTGATTGTCGTATTTTTTATAACATTCAAAATTGCCGTGGGGTCAACATATTGTGACCATATATCGTTATCAGCTTTTGCATTTGTAGTAAAGCATAGAGAGCATAATACAAAAGGTATAAATAATTTCTTCATTATTTCAGCGCCTCCTCGCATTTGTCAGCTACAGCGACAATTTTTTTTATTGCGCTGATTTGTGTGGCATTAAATATTGTTGCAACACCGCTGGCTACTGTTGTGCCACCGGCCAATATGTTTGATGCTGTATTCAGATTTTTTTCTTTGTCTTTACCTTCGGGGGTATTGTTTGTTCTAACAGAATTTGAATTTGCAGATGCAGATGTTATTGTGCCCGCAACGGCCATTGCTGCACCCGCACCGCTGGATATAGCAGCAACTGTGCCACGTTTGTTTATGACTGATAAATCAACATTTTTCCAATCAAAACACATACGTTCAATAACTTCGGATTGGGCAAGTTCGGATGGGGCTGCTGTGTTTTCTGTTCGTGCACGTAAACGTGTGTTGTGTAAATCATTGATTGCAGCAATACAATCATTTATACGTTGTTGTAAATCATCGTTAATATGGTTCTTTGTAGCAATGATTGTGCCAGCAGTATCTGTTATTGCAGATGTTGCCAAAGTTCCTGTGCGAATATCACCCAATTTTTTGGATGTACTTTGATATGTTGTATATGCTTGGTCTACATCAATGGAGAAATCAAGAGTCTCGGTTGCCCCCAGTTCAGACGCATCTACTTTTACATAAATATGTTTTGTTTCTTGTTTATTTATCATGTCTTGTAATTCTTGTTCTATGGGATCAATTAATGTATCCATTTTATTTTTTATAGCACCAGATGCCAGTGCGACACCGCCTGTAACTGTTCCAACACCAGTGACAGCGGTATTAATGCCTGCCAGACGTTTCATATCAGACATTGAATCAGATATTCCAGAGCATTTATCACGTGTTATTTGTATTTTGGTAGCCAAACTGCTGGTTGTTGATTGTTCTTCATCTGCGACTGCGTTAAAGCATAGAGGCAAACAAGTTATAAATAACATAAATAGTTTTGTTGGGTTTATCATGATATTTTCTCCCTGGGTATAATATATGTTAAGAATTGTATCATATTTTTGCTGATTTTTTTAATAAAAAAACACCCCACAAGGGGTGTTTTTTGTTGATTATTTCAATTTGCTTAATGCTTTGGCAAGGCTGTTTATATAAATCCTTTTTTGTTCTTGTGCTTGTCTGGTGGCTTCTTCTTTTTTTTGTTTATTTTTTATATATTCTTGTTTTGTGGCGAAAATTTGGGCTGATGTTTTCGCGAATTTCAAGAAATCTTTGAATAATTTTGATTTTGCTTGCGCATCTGGATCTACTGCATCGTATGCACATTTGATAGAGATGATTTTTTCTGTGGTGTCTTTTCTGGAAATATCTAATGTGCCATTGCTATCACACACAATTATAAATTTATTATCAATTGTGAAAGTATCGGTTGTGCCGGTAAATTTGTGCTCTATTAAAAAGGCTTTGTTAAATTTTTTCATTAATTGTTTAAATATTTTTTTCTCTTTGCGTAATTGTTTGCTTTCAAACATCTTGGGCTCCTTGTTTGTATTTTGCTTGAATGATAGTAAAATATTCGTATTTGTCAAAAAAATTACTACTTCGGTTTGATGTCCGTCATTTCCAAGCAAAAATAAAAACCCACAAAAGTGGGTGGATGATGTCCGCCTTCGCCGATAAGTATGAAATATAATGCAAGATTACGAACAATGCTACGGCGAGACACTCAATTTTGTTAAGAAAAAATCACCCGTTTGGGTGATTTTTTGCTAACCAAAATTGGTGGTGGCTCTGATCGGAATGTATAATTCCCTGCCAAAATCAATCCAATCACTTTGTTCTTGGTGATTTTGGCGGGCCCCTTTCACTACGCTGACGCTCCGTTCCGAACCTATCGGTTCGCTTCCGTCATTTCCATACATAAATAAAAAACACCCACAAGGGGTGTTATTTATTTCTGGTGGCTCTGATCGGAATCGAACCGATACTCCTTTCAGAACTTGATTTTGAGTCAAGCGCGTCTACCAGTTCCGCCACAGAGCCATTACCGCAACTGCGTGATTATTTTGCAGTTTTCGCGGAAACTTTTTTTACCAAACGTGCAGAGCGGTTTGCCTTGCGAACAGGTTTTTTCGCAGGTTTTTCAGCCTTGCCGTTCTTTTTTTCGATGGCACGTTTAATTGCAGCCATTTCGTCAGTTAAACGTGAAATTGGTTTTGCCATTACATATGCGTCCAAACCACCGTGTTTTGTTAATGTACGCAAACCAGCAGTAGAAATACGCAATGAAAAATCGCGAGCCAATATATCGCTATGAAATTTTAACTTTTGTAAATTTGGCAAAAATGTACGTTTTGTCTTGCGTTCCGAGTGAGAAACGTTATGACCAACTGTTGTCTTTTTACCTGTAACATCACATACACGTGGCATATCTATATCCTTTAATTGCAGGGCATAATTTATAACAAAAATCCAGATAAGTCAAGTATTTTATTCAATATGTGATGGGTTTAATAAATCAGAAACCTTTTTGACCGGGGTAAAGGTTGTATTTGGTACCTGGACAAATATTGTATGCCAATATGCCATTGCACCGTTCCATAGCCCCGGGCGTTCCATGGCACGTAATGGTTTGCCGGCATATGATTTTTCAGAAATAAAGCCCGTTTTTGCATCTATGAATTGGGTTAAATCGAATTTTTTGCCTTGCCAATCGCGGATTCCACATACCAAATCAACAGGGTTAAAATGCGTGGATTTTTCCATGATGTCCCTGTTTTCTGGGGCAATTTGACTGGATTCTGTGATTTGCAAACTGATTCCGTTTTGTGCGTCATTAACCCAAAAAGGTCCGCCACCGGGGGCACCTGTGTTTTTTACAACACCACAAACGCGAATAGGGCGATTTAATATTTGTATGTATTCATCATTAGATATTTTATGTTCTGGCAAATTATGACACAGGGTTTGTGTAATAAATTTACGCAGTTCTGATTCGTTAAATTTATTGTTATTTATGTCTTGGATAAATTGAAAGATTTGTTTTTGAACGTCTATTAAAATGCCCGCCAATAGTTTTTTATATATAATAGTATCGTTGCGGTTATTGTCATTTGTTATATTATCGATGTTTTTAATGAATACAATATCCGAATCGATTTCGTTCAAATTTTCAATTAATGCACCATGACCCGCAGGGCGAAAAACTAACATGCCGTTATTATCACGAAAAGGTGTATTGTCAAAATTTGCAGCGATGGTGTCTGTACTGGATTTTTGGGTTGATGTTGTTATGTTAAATTTCACACCCATTTTTTGTTCCAGCCCAGGAATAATAGTGTTCATCAATTCATTAAATTTATTTTGATGTTCTGGGGACAGGGTAAAATGAATATTAACCACACCGTTTGCTTCTGCGTATTTGGCACCTTCGATTAAATGTTCATGTGCCGCGGTGCGTGTTTCATTATTGTATTTGTGAAATTGAATCAGTGCTTTGGGCAATATCCCCAGATTTAATTTGTCATTATCTAGCATCCCAGAAATAATGTCGTGTGGTGTTGGGTTATCGCCCAGGAATTTTTTCAAATCATCATAAAAAGCGAATCGGGTTATATTATTTACAACCATGTCTGTTGTGCTGTTTGTTGTGCCGGTGTCCAGAAAATCAAACAAATCACGAAACATACGTGTTGCCGCCCCAGATGCAGGAACAAATTTGATGATTTTATAATTTTGTTTTTCATTATCGTATAATTGTGTGAATTTATTCATATATTCCGAATCGAATTGCATAATTCCGTCATTCACAGTTGCAGGTCTGATGATATCTGCAAAAGGGAAACCATTTGCAAAATCGTTTAATTGTTTTTCGATTTCGGCAACAGACAATTCGTGTTTTGTTATCTGGGAAATATCATCATCAGAAAAACGAATCATTTTTTCATCCTTTGGTTTATTAAAATAAAAAGCCCACAGCACAGCCATGGGATTTATTTTTTTACAGCAATATATAATGCGACCAACCAACCGATTCCGGTCCAACCTAACAGCCAACTGTACACGCGCACCCAAACAGTAATTGTTTTATTTTTTTTTGTTTGTCGTGCAAGCCATGCCGGTGCCAAAATAATTGTTATTATAACGATTATTGTCAGTGCGTATTTGAAATAAAAAAATAAATTTTCGGCATTCATTGTTAAAAATTTGGGGGCGTTTTTTTTCGCCCCCTCCGTATATTTTATGGTTATTATAAACCATATTTTGCGTTATTGTCCAGTTCTTCTTCGATTCGCACCAATTGGTTATATTTCGCCATACGGTCGGTACGTGACATAGAACCAGTTTTGATTTGTCCGGCATTTGTTGCAACAGCCAAATCTGCGATGGTTGTGTCTTCGGTTTCGCCACTGCGGTGAGAAATCACAACACCATAATTTGCATCCATTGCCATACGAATCGTTTTTAATGTTTCGGTCAAAGAACCAATTTGATTTAATTTGATAAGTATTGCATTGGCGGCACCATTTTCAATACCGCGTTTCAAACGAATCGGATTTGTGACGAATAAATCATCACCGACCAATTGGATTTTGCTGCCCAATTCGGCTGTCATTTTTTTCCAACCATCCCAGTCTTCTTCGGCCAAGGCATCTTCGATAGAAATGATTGGATATTTTTTGCATAAATCAGCAAAGAATTTAATCATATCATCAGATGATAATTTTTTGCCTTCGAATTCATATACACCGTCGTGATAGAATTCAGATGCCGCAACGTCCAAACCGATTGAAACCTGTTCGCCAGGAATATAACCCGCAGATTTAATTGCTTTGACGATTGTGGATAATGCCTCGTCACAGGAATTAAAGTTTGGTGCAAAGCCGCCTTCGTCACCGACATTTGTTGAATTGCCAGCGGTTTTCAGAATCTTTTTCAAATTGTGGAATATTTCAGACCCCATGCGAATCGCATTGAATTCGTTTGTTGCACCATTTGGAATAATCATAAATTCCTGGGCATCCAAACCGTTATCGGCATGTGCGCCACCGTTTATGATATTCATCATTGGACGTGGTAAAACGCAAGGATTTGGATTGCCGTAAATTTCAGCAATATATTTATATAATGGTATATGTTTCTGATTCGCAGCCGCATGTGCCACCGCCAATGATACAGATAAAATTGCATTTGCACCCAATTTATCTTTATTTGGTGTGCCGTCCAAATCCAGCATTTTTTCATCGATTTCGGTTTGTGATGTTGCGGTCATACCCAATAAGGCAGGGCGAATAATTTCGTTTACATTTTTGACAGCGGTTAAAACGCCTTTGCCCATATATGCGTTTTCGCCATCGCGGAGTTCAAGTGCCTCGAACGAACCGGTTGATGCACCGGATGGTACCGCGGCGCGACCCAATGCGCCCCCAGATAAAATAACATCACATTCAACGGTTGGGTTACCGCGTGAATCCATAATTTGACGTGCATGAATATCAACAATTTTAAACATATTTTTACCTTTTTCCCTTTATAATTTTAATCAAAAATTTTTGTGCCGAATATTTATTGCATAAAAAGAATTTTTTTGCAAATGCAATTAATGTAAAAATTTTTAAATAACATATTGTTTTTTCTTGCACAGGTATATGAAAATTTTTTAGCATTGAAAAGAAAGGAATTTTTTTATCGTAAATTAAATAAAGTTAACCCAGGGGGGAAAAGTATGAAAAAATTAATATGTTTGGTTGCAATGTTGTTTGCTGTGACAAATGCATTTGCATTACCCAAGGGTTATACCGAATTGGAGTGGATTAAGTTAGCTGGAAGGCAGTATATTGATACTGGGGTTGTTTTGAAATCTACGACGAATATAGAACATGTAATGAAAGCGAAATTGAACACAGCTGGTAGTGATTTTCAAACTTTTGCTGGTTTTATGGCATCTGGAACTACCCCAAGATATGGTTTTTCTGCTTATAGTGGTTCTTGGATGATAGGTATTAATACGACGAAAAATGGTAGTCGTATAGATGCCGATGAGCATACTTTACATTTTATAACTACAACGAGTAGTCAGACGTTATATGATACAGATGGTAAAACTATTTTGGTAACAGGAGATTTGACGGGTTCTTTTGCAGATAATACATTGTCGTTGTATATTGGTGCTCGTCATGAACCTGGTGCTGTTAATAACTATGTTAAAGGGTATATTGGTTATACTTATTTGAAACAAAATGGTAGGATGTTGTATGAATATATTCCAGCTAAGCGTGATAGTGATGGTGTAGTTGGTATGTATGATATGGTGAGTCAAAAATTCCTTGCTGGTTCAGGTGGTTTTGAAGCAGGACCGGTTGCGTCGGGTGGCAGGTCTGGTGATGGTAAGATTGTTATTGCAACCAAGAAATATAATGAAAATGTTTTTGCACCTGTGTCGCAAACATTGGCGGGATTACGCAGTAATATTTCCGATATTGTTGATGATGTTTATGCCCAGGCAACTGATATTGCGGATTTAAATTCACAAAAGCAAACGCGTCCGGCAACAGGTTGTCCGGCAGGTAAAAAATGTTTGTTGGTTAAAACACCAGCGGGGCAAAATGCGTGGTATGAAATTGCCGATTGTGGCGAAGATATGTTCCTGAGTAATGTTGGTAGTAATATTACGTTTGGTGGAACATATTATGGTGGATATAAAGATGGTTCAACCGCAGAACGTGCTTGTGCAGCCAGCGGTGCAAACTGTGCCAATAATGGTTGGATGCGTTCTTTTGCAAATGGTGTCGTATATGGTGAGGCAATCAGATTATCTGTGGCACAAAGTACAGGAACGGTGGTTGAATTGCCTTCAAATATTCAAAATGATCCAAATGGCAGAAATTGTCTGTGCCGTGCAACCGGTTATCGTTTGAAAAATGGCAACAGTTATGGATCAATGGTTTCTGTGACAACTGATAAATGGTATGTGTCGCATGGTATGGGGTACAGCGGTTCAACATGTCAACATAATTGTGCGTTTGATGGTGACCAGCAACCAGATGGTGGTATAGATGTTCCTTACTATGCCGCGATTTCAAATACATGTGGTGGTTCGGTCGCATCAGCAGCAATGTGTACATATAACCGGTGGTTCGCCAGTATTATACAAGAAAATCTGACAACAGGTGTAATTGGATATGATGGGAATAATGGTGATCATAATACTGGTTTGTGTGCAAATCCATCTGGAACCGATGCAACATGGTGTGCCAGTAGCAGTACAGCACATTCCACAGTTGAAACCAGTTGGTGCAATAATGATGGAACACAGTGCTATCCAAATTCTTGGATTGTGAATTATTCTATGAATGCTTCTGCAACCGAAGGGGCGAATAATCCAAAATTATATGGTCGTGCGTTTTGTACGGATATGAGTACAGCCGGTATGGTCGCTGGGACGTTGCTTACCGCCAGCCAGATTGGTACAAAAAGTATAGAGGGTTATTCCAGAGATAGTGACTCTTTGGCTTGTGTGTGCCAGGTACAAGGTTATAAAAATGCCAGTGCGTCCAATATGACATCGGTGCAGTCGAATTATGTTTATGTTGATAAAAATGGAAAATGTCATGAATACTGTCAAAATTATTGTGCCAATTACTTCAAAAATAATCCGCATAATGATTTGATACGTGAATTGGCTGGAACTTGCCCATTATAAAATAAAGATGATTTCTAAATACAGGTCGCGAATTGCGACCTGTTTGTTTTTTGTCCTAGGGCTATTGAATTTTTATACTGTCGCATTATATATTCCATTGATAAAAAAAGAGGTGTATATATGAATCCAGAAGAAATGCAAGAATCACCACAACAGGCGATTGAAAAATATACAACCGATTTTACTAAATTGGCGATGGACGGTAAATTGGACCCGGTGATTGGTCGTGATGAAGAAATTCGCAGAACTATTCAGGTACTGTCCCGTCGTACAAAAAATAACCCGGTTTTAATTGGTAATCCGGGTGTTGGTAAAACCGCTATTGTCGAAGGTTTGGCTGAACGAATCGTTTCGCGTGATATACCGGAAAATTTACAAAATAAAAAATTGTTGTCGCTGGATATGGGCGCATTGATGGCTGGCGCAATGTATCGTGGCCAATTTGAAGGCAGATTAAAGGCAATTTTGAAAGCCGTCAAAGATGCCAATGGTCAAATCATTTTGTTCATTGATGAATTGCATACTATGGTCGGTGCCGGCAAAGGCGAGGGCAGTATGGATGCAGGAAATCTGTTGAAACCAATGTTGGCGCGTGGTGAATTGCACTGTTTGGGTGCAACGACGTTGGATGAATATCGTCAATATATTGAAAAAGATCCGGCCCTGGCACGTCGTTTCCAACCGGTGTATGTCGAAGAACCAACCGTTGAAGATACGATTTCTATATTGCGTGGATTAAAAGAAAAATACGAAGGTCATCATGGTGTTCGTATTTCTGATTCGGCTTTGGTTTCCGCAGTGAAATTATCAAATCGTTATATTACTGACAGATTTTTGCCGGATAAAGCTATTGATTTAATCGACGAGGCCGCCGCACGTGTGCGTATCGAGGTGTCCAGTAAACCAGATAGCTTGGACGAAGTTGATAGAAAGTTGCAACAATTAAAAATTGAACAACAGGCTTTGAAAAAAGAAAAAGACGAAGAATCTGCACGTCGTTTGGTCGAATTGGAATCTTTGATTAAAAAAACCGAAGATGAATCGAAAAGGTTGACGGCAGCATGGCATGCAGAACAAGAAAAAATGCATGGCTTGTCAGATGCAATGGCGGCATTGGATGCGGCCAAGGCCGAGGTCGCAACGGCTGTGCGTAGTGGTGATTATGAAAAAGCATCTGCATTGCAATACGGTAAAATTCCAGAACTGACCGAAAAAATTAAAAAGATGAATACAGACGCGCACGAATATAAAACTGTGTTGCCAGAACATATCGCGGCGGTTGTCAGTAAGTGGACAGGTGTGCCGGCTGATAGACTTACAACCGAAGAACAATCAAAATTATTAAATATCGAAGACGAATTGCGTAAACGTGTCGTTGGTCAAGACGAAGCTTTGTCTGTGATTGCACGCGCTATTCGTCGCAGTCGTGCAGGATTGTCTGACCCACGCAGACCATCGGGCAGTTTTATGTTCTTGGGACCAACAGGTGTTGGTAAAACCGAGGTTGCCAAGGCATTGGCGGAATATCTGTTTAATGACGATACTGCAATGACGCGAATCGATATGAGTGAATATATGGAACCACATTCTGTTGCACGTTTAATCGGTGCTCCCCCGGGATATGTCGGTTATGATCAGGGTGGTGTTTTGACGGAATCTGTACGTCGTCGTCCTTATCAGGTTTTGTTGTTCGATGAAATCGAAAAGGCAAACCCAGATGTATTTAATGTGTTTTTACAAATATTGGATGATGGTCGTTTGACCGATGGCCAGGGGCATATTGTGAATTTCACAAATACTATTATCATAATGACCAGTAATTTGCCATCAATGGATGCGGTTAAAAAACATTTCCGTCCTGAATTCATAAATCGTATCGATGAAATATTATTCTTTAATGCGCTGGGCAAAGATGTGATGGGTGGTATCGTAAAGATTCAGTTGCGAAACCTGTCGAAACGTTTGGCGGAACGAAATATCACGTTGGATGTGACGGAACCTGCAATCAAATGGTTGGCGGAAAATGGATATGATGCTGTGTTTGGGGCACGTCCATTGAAACGTTTGATTACATCAGCGGTCGAAGATAAAATCGCAGATTTGATTTTGTCAGGTGAAATTACCGATGGTTCAACGGTATATGTCGATGTCCATGGCAAAGAATTAACAGTAAAATAAAAATCGGGGTTAATCCCCGATTTTTATGATATTAAAATTATTTTCGAGATTTGCGACGTTGTGATTGAATCAAACTGATAACAGCTCTGTTGTTTTCGTATACGTCCAAAAAACTGTGTTTTGCGTTTGGTAAAATAATGAATTTAAAACGCTTGTGGTTTGATTCTTTTTCTAATATGCTGAACCTTTCTTGTAATAATTCCAGTGATGTTTTTTTGTCTTTTTCACCCGCAACGATGGTTATATATGTATCCCATTTATTCATCAGGTCTGGTCTGAATTTTGTAGAAGTCATATCTGATAAAAATTTTGGCATTAATGTCACGTAACGTGTATGATTACATTCGTGAACATCAAATATATTTGTGATAGGTAATATCCCGTATGGTGTTTTAAAATTATTAGATTCACAACGTGTATAAACAATTTTTTTGAGTGAATCAAACCATTGCGATCCTGGCCATGGCGCAAATAACATAACAGATGTTATGTTTGTTTTTTTACCTTTTTTAACTGTATTATTTAATGCGTCGATTATTCCTGTGGCACCGGCTGAATGACCGATTAAGATATTTTGTTGATTTATAGAATATGGTTCTATGAAATCAATGCAACTTTCTAATATGGTTACGAATTCTTTGTATGTTATTTTGCGTGCGTTTTCAACTGTGGGGGTATCATAAAATTTGCCCAAAAATGTATCAAAAGTAATAACGTTGTGGCGATGTGATAATGCCCAATATGTTAATGTTTTCATCAATGGGTCGATGTTTGTGTTTGTACACATGCCAGGACTTAATATGATATTACCATATGGGTTTTGGGACGGTGTTTCATAGTAAGAAATTGTGGCAGATGAATTTATCTTGGTCCCAGAGTAGTGGACAGTTTGCCATTTTAATGTTTTGCTCTTTAATTCTGGTAATAAATCTTCGTAATTATCCGGAATTGCTAATGATTTAAATTGTTTCATGTTTTTACTTCTTTTTGGTTATATTATAGACAAAATTTTTAATATGTCAAATTGTTTGTTTTTTTATTTGACTTATGGAAAATAAATGTATAAAATGGTTGAGCTTTCGAAATGAAGGTGGCAAAGTTTTGGGGTTGTAGCTCAGTTGGTAGAGCATCTGCTTTGCAAGCAGAGGGTCGTCAGTTCGAGTCTGATCAGCTCCACCAAAATTTTGAAAATAAGTTTAATACAAAGTTCGCCGAAGGGGGTGAATACATATGGTTAAGGTTTTGGTTCGTGATAATAACGTTGAACAGGCTTTACGTGTTGCAAAACGCAAATCACAAAAAGAAGGTCTGTATCGTGAAATGAAAGAACGTCAACGTTATGAAAAACCAACAACAAAACGCAAACGCTTGAAAGAAGAAGCTGTGCGTAATGAAA
>CAMOTP010000030.1 GCA_946625925.1 uncultured Alphaproteobacteria bacterium
ACAAAACGTATGACAGCCACACTAAAAAAGATAACAATCCAAGGCAATTTGATGGACCATGAATTAAAAGCATTACGCGATAAATTCAACTTGCAAAACTACGTTCCTGATTATCGTAAAACAGATTCAGAACACGTTTTACAATTCAAAACAGAGTGTGCTGAACTTGTCGCAAAATACGATGTTATTTTGTCACGATTGGGCGCTGAATATACTGCCATGTTTTTAATTGCAAATAACATTGCGCATCGTGGTAAATTATTACATCCTGATACAGCAATAAAAAAACTGTATAAAATGCAACAAAAAGGCAGTATCCAAGCATATATTGCAGAAACACACATTACAAACAGTACAACACCATCGCTGTCTTATTCTGCCGTTGCCGAGCCAAATCTGCATTATTATTTACATAAATATTATGGTGTCACTTTGATGGATTACACAATGTATCAATATTGTACGAAACAAATTAATTTGCATAAACAACGTGGTAAATATGGTACAAAAGATTTACAACATTATGAAAATTTGGTTAAAAAATTTCATGCTGCTGTTATTAACAATAAAATACAGCAACTGGACAACAGACCTTTTTAAGATATAAAAACAAACAAAATAGGAAGAAAGAAATGATTGATTTAACAATAGTTGAAGCATTAAAAAAATTAAAATCACGCGAAATATCTGCGACTGAATTGACACGTGCGCACCTTTCACGTATTGAAAAATTCGGGTCTGAATTAAATTGCTATATCACCACGACCCCTGAACGCGCATTGGCGGATGCGGCAGCGGCAGATGAACGTTATGCAAATGGCACAGCGCGTGTTTTGGACGGCATTCCAATCGCAATGAAAGATTTATTTGCCACACGTGGTATTCGCACAACGGCTGCATCAAAAATGCTGGAAAATTTTATTCCAGAATATGAATCAACAATTTCACAAAAATATATTGATGCTGGAACAGTATTATTGGGCAAAGCGAACTTGGACGAATTTGCAATGGGCACATTTTCTAAAACTTCCTATTTTGGTGCCCCTGTCAGTCCTTGGCAACGCGAACGCAAATTAACCGCTGGTGGTTCATCTGGCGGCACAACATCAGCGGTGGCTGGTGGACTTGCCATGGGTGGAACAGGAACAGATACCGGTGGTTCGATTCGTTTTCCTGCATCAATTACTGGATTAGTTGGTGTAAAACCAACATACGGACTTTGTTCACGTTGGGGTTGTATCGCATTCGCATCCAGTCTAGACACCCCTGGTCCAATTGCACGTACAGTTGACGATGCTGCCATTTTATTATCTATCATGGCGGGACATGATCCAAAAGATTCAACAAGTGCCCCAAATCAAAATTTCCATATAGAATCTGAATTGGAACCAATTTTAGGTAATGGCAAAAAATTACGTATCGGCATAATCAAAGAATTTAAAGACGTTGAAATATCTGCTGATATGAAAAAAATATTTGAAGCACGCATTGCAGATTTAAAATCTGCTGGTGCCGAAATCGTCGAGGTTTCTATTCCAAATATTTTGGACGCATTGGCGGCATATTATATAATTGCACCTGCCGAGGCATCATCAAACCTTGCACGTTATGACGGTGTTCGTTATGGTCTGCGTGTCGAAGGAAATGATATTTACGATACATACAAAAAGACGCGTGCTGCCGGATTTGGCGAAGAAGTACAACGCCGTATGATTATCGGGACAGCTGTATTATCTTCCGAATCATACGATGTATATTTTATGCAGGCTGCACGTGTTCGTCGTTTGATTGCAAATGCATTCAATAAGGCATTTGAACAATGCGATTTAATTGTATGCCCTGCTGGTGCCGGCACTGCAATGCCATTGGATTCCGATTTATCACCATTGGAATATTACGCATTGGATTTATTCACCGTTGCGATGAATCTGGCTGGTGTTCCAGCGGTCAGCACACCTGCAGGTTTGGCAACCAACAATTTACCATTAGGAATGCAAGTTGTAGGAAAACGCTTTGACGATTTACGTGTATTACAACTGGCAAAACACATTCAACAATTCAGCGGTGTTGATAATCGTCCAACAAAAATAATGGGGGAATAAAAAATGGTGGCTAGAAGTGGAATCGAACCACTGACACAGGGATTTTCAGTCCCTTGCTCTACCAACTGAGCTATCTAGCCATCCGTGAAAAGCATATTAGAGTATAAAATAACAAAATGCAAGGAAAAATATATTTAAAATAAAAAATAACGATGCTAAGATAAACTTTAACGACAAATAAAATAAGGAAATGAAAATGTTTACAATACAAGGCAAAACAGGTGATTGGGAAGTAGTGATTGGTTTAGAAACACATATCGAAGTGTTATCTAACAGCAAGATTTTTAGTGGTGCTTCTGCTAATTATAATCCAACAATCGCCCCAAACACCCAGGTATCATTCGTTGATGCTGCTATGCCTGGAATGTTACCGGTGTTAAATGAATATTGTGTCGACCAAGCCATTAAATTTGGTTTAGGTATCAATGCCGAAATTTCACATATCAGTCGTTTTGCCCGTAAACAATACTTCTATCCTGACCTGCCCCAAGGATATCAAATTTCACAACCAGCCGAAGAACCACCTGTCGTTGGTCGTGGTTGGGTTGAAATTATTGGTGATGATGGTAATCCAAAAAAGATTTTAATCGAACGTGCTCATTTGGAACAAGATGCTGCAAAAAACAAACATGATATGCACCCATCTAAATCTTTTGTTGATTTAAATCGTTCAGGTGTCACTTTATTGGAAATCGTGACATTTTTGGATGTAAAAAATCCAGAAAACAATTCATATATTTCATCTCCTGACGAGGCAGAACAATACCTGCGTAAAATTCGTGAAATTGCACGTGCATTGGGTGTATCCAAGGCCAATATGGAGGAAGGTTCCATGCGTGCTGATGTCAATGTTTCTGTGCGTCGTGCCGGCACCAATACATTTAATGAACGTTGCGAAATCAAAAACATGGTTTCCTTCAAATTCATCAAAACAGCCATTGAATACGAAGCACGTCGTCAAATTGAAATTCTGGAAAATGGTGGCACAATCGACCGTTGCACCATGAGATTTAACCAAGGCGATGGCACAACATCTGTATTGCGCAGCAAAGAAGATGCGTTGGATTATCGTTATTTCCCAGATCCAGATTTGTTGCCATTGGTAATCACCGATGAACGCATTGAACGCATTCGTAAAACCATGCCAGAATTACCCGAAGCAACCCGTGCTAGATATATCAACGTATACGGTCTGAACGAATACGATGCAGAACGATTAACAGAAACCGTTGATGTTTCACATTGGTTTGACACCGCGGTTGGTGGCAAAAATGAACGCGCAAAACCAATTGCAAACTGGATGCTTTCTGAATTATTCGCACATCCTGAAAACTTTGATATCACAAATGAAATTCGTGAACGCGATGCAGACGAACCACGTATTATCACACCTGAAAACCTTGCTGAATTGGTTGATATGCTTTCTGCCAATGAAATCAATGGTAAACAGGCCAAAGAAATCTTTATCAAAATGCTGGACGGTGAAACTGGTACACCAAAAGAAATTGCTGACAAACATGGTATGAAGCAAATGACAGACACAGGAGCGATTGAAAAAGTTATTGATGAAGTAATAGCCAACAACCAATCCCAAGTTGAACAATATAAATCTGGTAAAGTCGGATTATTCGGATTCTTTGTTGGTTCCGTAATGAAGGCAACCAAAGGTCAAGCAAATCCTGCTGTTGTAAATGAAATTATGAAGAAAAAATTAGGTTAATTTAATGGCCGACATTGTTGTTTTTATTTCACCAAAATTTACAAATTCTGATAAAGAAAAAATTGCAGAATCTATGCGTATACACGAAATAAAAACAACAAATGATTTGCATTGTGCAACTGTTATTTTGGAACCAAATTTACAAAAAACAACACCGCACTGTGTATCAATGGTTATGGAATCGGCCCCACAAAATTTAACATTGGCAAAAATAGCAGAAAAAATGATTTCTGAAACACAAAAACAACTTTTTCAATTAAAAGAAAATATTTTTTCTGCAACATCGCCATCTGTTATTGACATGCCGATTACATTACCACAAAAATCGCATCATAAAAAAACACACACATACAACACATCAAAAACACAGTTTAATTACATAAACACAATACGTAATAAAACTGTTTTTAATCGAACAAAACATAAATAACAAAAAAAAGGAACAGGAAATGAAAATTGTCACTATTATTGAAAACAATCCAATTACAGGTGTTCGTTATGGAACAATCGACGTCCCAGAATATAACAATAATATTCAACGTAGAATTCAAAGATATAACAGATTACGCAACGCATTATTAGTAAACCGTAAAACATCACAACTTACAAAGCATAAATAAACATGAAAAAATTCTATATAAAAACATTTGGCTGTCAAATGAATGTATACGATGGATTACGCATCGCAGCGATGCTGGAACATCATGGTTTTACACAAACTGACAACATTGCAGATGCAGATATAATTCTGTTAAATACATGTGCGGTTCGTGCCAAGGCAACTGATAAAGTGTATTCTGCCTTGGGGCGCATCCGTCGTGCAAAAAAGCCCGATGCAATATATGGAATTGTGGGATGTGTTGCTCGTGAATCTGGCAGTGATGCATTTCGTAAAATCAAAGATTTAAATTTTGTACTGGGGCCACAAAGTTATCATAAATTACCAGAAATTTTATCTGACCCAGATACAAAATTACTGGATATAAATCTTGGTGGACTGGAAAAATTCGACGAATTACCACCAATAACAAAATCGCCTTATGTTGCATATATCCCTGTCCAAGAAGGATGTAATCATTGTTGTACATATTGTATTGTTCCATATACACGTGGCCCAGAAATATCACGACCTTTTGATGATATAATCGCAGAAACCCAACATGCAGCAGATGTCGGTGCAATCGAAATTTGTTTTTTAGGACAAAATGTAAATGGATATAAATACACCGATAAAAACGGAAAAACATACAGATTGTCTGATATCATCCAAGAAACAGCAAAAATATCAAACATAAACAGAATACGTTTTACATCCAGCTATCCAACAGAAATGACGGATGATTTGATTGAATTATTTGGCACAGAAAAAAAATTATTACCTTTTCTGAATATGCCAATCCAAAGTGGTTCTGATAACATCTTGAAAAAAATGAATCGTCAATACAGTTTGGCCGAATACATAAAAATTATTGATAAATTCAAACACGTTCAACCGAACATCCAAATATCCAGCGATTTTATTGTTGGATTTCCTGGTGAATCCGAACAAGATTTTGAACAAACTATGGATGTTGCAAAACGTATTGGATACATCAATTCTTATTCGTTCAAATATTCCCCTCGGCCACATACGGCTGCGGCAATCATGCCCGATCAAATTCCAGAAAACATAAAAAGTGAACGTTTGATAAAATTAGACGCATTATTAAACGATAGACAACGCGAATTTAATTTATCATGCATAGATAAAATTTTTGATTGTTTATATGAAAGTCCTGATAAAACAGGAATCAAACATATATATCGCACACCGTATATGCAACCATGTATTGTGACCACAGACAAACCAACACCAATGGCAAAAATAAAAATTACGTCTGCGAACAAATCATGCTTGCATGGGAAAATCATCGATTAAAAAAACAATTTAATATTTGCAGAAATTTTACCCGACAAACCAAAATCTGTATCCAATACCCCAACAGATACACCGCCACCTATTTTATCAAAAACTGTCCATATACCGATGCCTGCATCCGCATTAAAATATCCATGTGTATCAATTCCGACACGCAACACATAACTGTATTTAACACCATCCATAAAATAACTAAAACCAATATCACTACCTGCATGCAAGAAAGAATCTGTATCATGTAAATCAACAATACTTTCATACGTTCCCGCAACACCAACATACGGCGACAGATATAACCCTGATTCCATATTAAATTTTGCACCAAAATCTAATCCACCATAAACGCTGAAACCATCTGGATTATCAACAGTCTTATTTCCCTGCACTACGTCATTGCAATCTATACCAGACAAACTCAATCCACCAACACCACGCACAAACACAGTATCATCAATATCATAATTAAACCGCAGATTTCCACCGTATACATAAGATTTAAATTCACTAACATCATTTTTAAAATCAGCCTCGGCAACATATGCAGCAACACCAACCAACAGACGACCACCTATTTTCGTACCAGCATTAAATTTTAAACCCAAATTATAAAAATCTTCTGAAACATAATATTCTGGAACCACAGAAATAAAATCTTCGTCTGAAAAATCAAAAACATCCAATAATTCATGATGATTTATCACATATAACGGTCTTAATAACATCATTGGATTATTCTGCACCCCTTTCCTGGCAACACGCGCTGCACGTCTGGCATTCTGATGTGCGACCGAATATCCACTAGAATAAGTACGTTTCACACATTTTCCAACACCACCAGAACACGCAACCAATTCATACGAATAAATTCCAGAATCCGTTTCTTCTTGAACTATTACCTCACCAGCATCTTCATAAACCAAATTATTAAACACCAATAAATCATCCGTCCACACTAGATGATTATTCATAAAATCTTCACTTAATTCTAATACAGTATTACTAGCCTTATTTATTGTTATATTAAAAACACCATCAAAATCTTTATCTGCGACCAATTCAACCACAGATTCGCTGGTTCCAGCACCAGGCCCAATAGTAAAATCGATTCTGACATCAGAAAGATTTTGTGAAACTGTTTTTAATTTTGATAAATTATACCTGCCACCATTATTGATAACCAATTCATCACCATCATTATACGAATCTAACAACGCAGAAGGATTACTGACCACACGTTGTGCCGCATATGTTGTATTAAACACACAAAAACATACCAAAGAAGTTAAAATCTTTCCTTTCATGCAAAATATATTAATAAAACAGATATAAAAATAAAGGAAATTTTTCTTAAATTTATGGGCATCCATACCTATATAAAAAACACCAACATTTTGATAGTATAAAAGTATCGACACAAACATAAAAACAAAAATCAAAGGAGAAACACTATGAAAAAACTTGCTATTTCTACACTTGCTGTATTAATCGCATGTCCTGCTTTTGCTGGCAACCCACGCAACGGCAGTTCTTGGCAAATCGGTGGATTGGATCCATATATGGCTATGCGTGGCGGTATTGCATATTCCAATACGAACTATAATTTTATGGGTCACAAAGAATCAATGACAGACCTAACCTTCTTGGGACGCTTGGCAATGGGTTTGCAAATAGATAAAGTATACCGTTCAGAAATTGAATGGTCTATTTATAGCAAAGCCAAAGATTCTTCAACTTTTGGTCAAGCAACCGATGTTGATATTGCTACAAAATTACAAACATTGTCATTAAACACATACATGGACGTTGGGTCTTATCACACGATTCGTCCATATATTGGTTTGGGTGCTGGTGCAGGATTTGCAAACATCAAACGTTCTGGCACAGGCATTGCATCACACACAAACGACAAAGCCGGTTTTTCCGCAACTGGTATTATGGGTATGACATTTGATATGGATAATTTCGCCATAGATGTCGATGCCAGATATACATACGTTGACGTACAATCAGGATTACATAATTTTGGTGCCGATGTTGGTATCAGATTTATGTTCTAAACAAACAATTAATACCACAATCTGTTTTCCCATACATTGTATAAATGTATGGGTTTTTATATATAAAAAATCCGGCAATAAAAATTGCCGGAATTATACAAAAAACAAATTATAATCTGGCCAATGCCAACTTATTTAACAATCCTGATTCAATATCTGTTAACAAAGACACCATTCCCTGATTCACCTCTTCATCTGCAACAACCTTTTCGATATATTCTATCAATTGCAAACATTTTTTGACTATATCTAATTCGATAAATTTTGGGTTCAAAATATTTGCCTTAAAAATATTCTTATCTTCTGTTGCCATAAAATAACGTTCAGCAATTTTATCAATCCAATCATCTATATCTTCATTTAATCTATCAAACAACAAATGTCTGGAATAATCATCCGTAGACCAATGATTTATTTTACAAGAATATTTCAAAGCTATTAAATGTTGTAATAATTCATACATAGTATACTCCTTTTGTTCTATGTATAAACAGAATATATTTTTTATATAATCAAACCAACAAGACACTTTTCTTTAACATTCGCTATACGCATTAAATCAGGATTTTTTCCTGGGCAATCATACCTAACGAAAAACAAAAAATTTTTTATAAAATAAATTTGTATTTCATATAAAACCAAAGGAGAAGCAATATGAAAAAATTAATAAAATTTATATCATCATTAGCAATAATCGCCACAGTTGCAGGATGCACAACCTCATCGGATTGTCCACACAAAAAGCACAATCAATATAATAATGATGCTGTTTGTTCTCAATGTGGTGAAAAACATTACAAACACAAAATGCAAGATTCAAAAAAATTACACTCTAAAATATATTCCAGAAACAAACAAGGCGGTATATCAGAAATTGGATATGTTAAATTTTACAACATCGACAAAGGCGTAAAAATGGTTGTTAATTTGGAACAATTACGAAACAACGTAGATTACACAACAAAAATTTATCAATGCACAGACGCAAAATGCACTAACCCAGACACTTGTTGTATGGAAACAACAATGTCTTTGGAAATGCCATTAACCCGTAACGACAAAACAAATTCCAGTTTACAAAAAACATTTATAATAAACAATGTATCAACAGATCAATTACAAGGTGCGACAATATTCTTTGAACGCGACAAAGGCTATCGTGCAGCATGGGGATTTTTAGATTAGATATATTTTACAAAAACAGCCGCTTATGCGGCTGTTTCTTTATCTGCTTATAATCTTTCTTACTAAATCTAACGGAACAATCATAAATGCTAAAACAAATATTGTCACCCATTGTTCATACGACAATGGAACAACTTGAAATACACTGCCACCAAACTGCACAATCATAACAGTTCCAACCAATATACAAACAGCTATAAATATAAACATCGGATTTTTATTTATATTATGCAACAACCGTATATCATTCACACGCACATTAAACCCATTAAATGCAGCCAATAACATTATTAATGCAAATCGAACTGTTAAATTCATTTCGGGGGTATCGCCAAAAATATCTTTTATTCCAGGAACAAACAACAAAGAAAAAACAATTCCAAATTCAATACATCCAGCAACAATCCTTGTTAATGTTTTACCTGCAAACAAAGACACACCTTTTTTCTGAGGTGGCACATTCATATATTCTAATTTTGCAGGTTCTGCCCCAAATGCCAGAGAATTTAAACTATCCATAACAATATTTACAACCAAAATTTGTACAGCAACAAATGCGGGCACAGTAAAAACTATCGGATATATCAAACTTAAAATTACTAACATCAAATTTATAGGCATTTGGAACATTAAAAATTTTGTAACATTATTTAAAAATGTTCTTCCAAATAAAACAGCATCCGTAATTGATACAAAATTATCATCAGTAATTATAATATCGCCCGCCTCTTTGCACACATCTGTTCCACTACCCATTGCAAATCCAACATCTGCACGTTTCAGTGCCGGTGCATCATTTGTGCCATCACCACACATACCGATACATAAATTCATTTCTTGGGCTATTTTAACCAATCTTAATTTAGTTTTTGGTACGGCACGTGCAATAACTTTTAATCTATATAAATTCTTTTTTATTTCTGCATCTGTCATATTATCCAATTCACGCGCTGTCAAAATCAAATCATCTTGCCCAGATACAATTCCAGAATCGATACCAATCGCACGTGCTGTATCTAAAATATCACCAGTCATCATAATAACATGAATTCCTGCATTATGCATACGCGCCACAGCATTTGGCACCTCGCGTCGAACATCATCACGAATACTTACCAAAGAAACCAAAATTAAATTATCCGGTAATTTAGAATTTAAAGTTTTATTAACACCATACGCCAATGCAACAATACGTTTTGCCTGCTTGGCATTATCACGAATAATTTGCATCATTTTGCTTTTATTAATTTTATGTGCAACACAATTTACATCAATATATTTGATTGTGTGTTCTAAAATAATTTCCGGTGCACCTGTATATAAAACAAATTGTTTATCATCAGATTTTCTGACAACACGCACCGCAGAAAATTTATTTGCACTATCAAATGGTATCTTATCCAACGGTTTTATTTCTTTTAATACATTACGAACCAATTTTGATTTATGATCTATTGCAGATAACAAAGCCCGTTGTGTACTGGTTCCCCCCACAATTTTACCATCATCATCAATAGCCGCACCCGTATTAAACAATATATCAGCTGCAATAAAACGCGCAACAGGTAAATCAGAATCAAAGCCAACCTGACTGCCATCACCCAGATAATTAGTAATAGGAATCAATTTTCCATAAGTCAATGTCCCTGTTTTATCTGTACATAAAATTTGTATATTACCAGCCTCTGGAATTTTATGTGTATTTTTTGCTAACACGTTGTGCTTTATCATATTTCTAGCATTCTGGGAAATAATCATCGTAATAATAAAAGGCAAACCTTCCGGTACGGCCGCAACAACAATCGTTAATGCAACCACCAAAACAACTAAAATTTGATGTAAAACATTCCATACACCCGTTGAAACAAAAGCATCTATTCCACCGGTATCCATAACAGAATTAGCCAACAAAACAACCGCAACAATTATTCCACCAATATAACCAAAATAACCAATTTTTTCAGCCAACTTGTCCAATTTTATATCTAAATCAGTTTTAACTTCACCTATATTACGCATGGCTAATAACGTTTTGGCATTTTCTGTATTAACACCTATTTTTTCAACTTGCATATAGCATTCGCCACTTTGCACAGTGGTGCCACAAAACAATAAATTTTTATTGATATAATCATCCCCAGTAACACGGGCCGAACGGTCATATTTAAATCCCTGGATTGGTTCTTTTGGGCAATCTTCACTTTCACCATTTAATACAGAATTATTCACATTTATACGCCCTGATACGATAAAACCATCCGCAGGAATTGTTTCACCAGACTGTAAAAAAACAATATCACCAACGACGATATCTTCGGTTTTAATTGTTTTTACCTTGCCATTACGAACAACCATAGCAAAACGAACAGCAGTTCTATTTTTTAAATCCAACGAATATTTTTGGGCTTTTAATTTAGTAATTGTACCGATTATACCAACGCACAATAAAACAACACCAACCCCTATTGGTTCTATGTATCCACCGAAACCAATCATGGCAAGTATCAAAAACAAGACCAACATACCAAATAATATTAAATTGATTTTATCTTGAAACATTTCCAAGAAAAACTGCCACCCTGTTTTTGGCTGTACTTTTGGTACAACATTTAATCCGAACTTTCTTTTACTAGCAATTACCTGAGCCGATGTAAGTCCTATAATTTCCATATATTTCTCCTTAAAACAAATCACAGACATTCTATCATAAAAGGCACCCAAAAGCCAAAAAACAATAAAAAAGACCGTGAAACATATCACAGTCTTTTAAATA
>CAMOTP010000031.1 GCA_946625925.1 uncultured Alphaproteobacteria bacterium
TGGTGCGGGTAAAGAGACTTGAACTCTTATGGGTTGCCCCACTGGAACCTAAATCCAGCGCGTCTACCAATTTCGCCATACCCGCATTTACGACATTAATACACTGGATAATCACGTGGATAATCGCCCGGATGTTGCAAACTGGATTTTACACCGCAACCGGCCAAAACAACCAATGTTAACAAAATGCATAAAACAACTTTTTTCATGCCAATCATTATACAGATTGCTTATGAATTGTCAATATTATAAAAAAAAACCGCAGTTCCCTGCGGTTTAAATTTCTGGCGGGATGTAAGGGGCTCGAACCCTCGACCTTCTGCGTGACAGGCAGACGCTCTAAACCAGCTGAGCTAACACCCCAAAGCGTTATGTATATTATACTGTTCATAATCACTTTGCAAGTGTTTTTTTTTAATTTTTTACATTAAATCAATTTTCCGATTTCTACGGCTGTATCGCACATACGATTAGAAAAACCCCACTCGTTATCATACCATGCGGTAACATGTACTAAATTCCCATCAATAACGTGCGTTTGGGTTGAATCAAACACAGAACTGTGTGCGTCATGCGTAAAATCAATAGAAACCAATGGTTTGTCGTTATATCCGAATATATCAGATTCTGCCTTTTTCATAGCTGCATTTACTTTGTCTTCTGTTGCTGTTTTTATTGTATTAACAACCAATTCAACCACAGATACATCTGGTGTTGGAACACGGATAGCAATACCGTCCAATTTTCCAGCCAATTTAGGTAAAACCAATCCGATTGCTTTGGCTGCACCAGTTGTGGTTGGAATCATAGACAAACATGCTGCACGGGCACGTCGTAAATCTTTGTGTGTTTTATCCAATAATTGTTGATCGCCTGTATACGCATGGACAGTTGTCATCCATCCATTTTTTATACCGAATTTATCACTTAAAACCTTAACAACAGGCGCCAAGCAATTTGTTGTACACGAAGCATTGGATACAATTAAATCTTTTTTTGTTAATGTTTTTTCATTTACACCAAATACTATGGTTTTATCAGCACCAGCCGATGGCGCAGAAACTAAAACCCTTTTTGCACCCGCATCTAAATGAACACGGGCCTTGTCTGCAGATGTAAATAAACCGGTACATTCCATGACAACATCTATTTTCATCTTGGCCCAAGGTAATTTTGCGGGATCGCGTTCGGAAATACATTTTATCTTTTGTTTTCCAGCAATTATATAATCTTTTTCTAAACGAACATCTAGGGGCATTTTGTCGTGCACAGAATCATATTGCAATAAATAAGCATTTTGTTCTGCGGGTGCCAAATCATTTATAGCAACAAATTCGATATCATTACGTTTTGATTCCAATGCAGCACGCAAAACCAATCGGCCAATACGACCAAAACCATTAATAGCAACTCTTACTTTTTTCATAATTCCATCCTTTGTCTTGACCCTATAATGATACCATTTTTATATGTTTACAACAATCAGATTTTTTGCTGTGGGTGCTTGAATTCATAATATTTGCCATTTATAATAAAACCGATATGTCAGTACCAGATTACATTATTGTTGGCCCAACTGCCAGTGGCAAATCCAGTTTTGCCGATGCTTTGGCACGCAAAATAAATGGTGTTATAATAAACTGTGACAGTGTTCAGGTATATCGTGGAATTGAAAATATCTCGGCCAGTCCATTTGCTGAACATACAAATGAAATATCATCAGAAATGTTGGATGGTGTGCCATATAAATTATTTTCCATATTGGATTTATCTGTCCAGCAAAGTGTTAGTGATTATTTGATTTTAGCACGCCAAGAATATGACAAAGTAAAGGCGATTGGTAAATCGGCTATTTTTGTGGGTGGTACGGGATATTATGCAAATGCATTGTTAAATGGAATTTCTGAAATACCAAATATCAGTCCTGATGCCAGGACGCGTGCACGTGAATTGGTTGCCCAAGATATGGATGCTGCGCGTAAAATGTTGCCATCTGATTTTACAGCAACCGACCCACAGCGTGTGGCCAGGGCCTTGGAGGTTTTTTTTGAAACAGGACATCATATAACAGAATATCAAAATACAGAACGCAAGGGTGCCGTTTTATCTGACGATACAATAAAAATTTTAATAAATCCAGATGCTGATGTTTTGCGGAAACGCATTGCTGCGCGTATTCCTGAAATGTTGTCTGGTGGTGCCATGGCCGAAGCGCAACAGATAATAGAAAATAATTGGAATCCTGCACGTGCAATTGGCGCAGTTCAACTGGTTGATTTTTTACATGGTAAAATAACACGCGAAGAAGCGATACAAAACTGGATTACAAAAACGAACCAATATGCCAAAAGACAACGTACATGGTTTCGTTCTCAATTTCACGCAGATATTGAAATCAACCATGTTCCCACATCACAAGATTTGGAAACTATCCTTCGTAATATTTAACAATAGTTTTTAATGGAATTTCTGTTGTGCGCATTTTACGACGATATTTGTACAGACTGTAAAAATCGTGACATACATCAATCCATTTCGCCCATTCCCAATCAATAACACCGGTTATTTCAAATGTTTCAGGGTTTATCAAAACATTACTGCATAAATCTGTATGACACCAATGACGTGTTTTATCGGGGGTTGTTAAATCAGCAATAGATTTAGGATTTGCTGAATGTAATTTCCGCAAGAATACTGCTAATTGTCCGGCAATTTTATCACTATGTCGATTCAAAACTTTTTTCGGCAAATTAGCCAAAATAACCCCAGGAATAAAACTGGTTTTATAAAAAATAAATTTTCTACCTTTGATAATCGTAATTTTTGGGATTGCAACAGGTAAATAACGACGCAAAGCATCTGTAATGCGTTTTTCTCGTTCTAGTCTTGGGAAAATAGTCGTTGCTTCGGATAACGTTTTACGAACTCGATAGACTTCGGTTTCGTCAAAAATAAATGCCAACGACCCGCCACCTTTGGCTAATTTCATCTTTTTTTTGCATAATTCGGGTTTTGTTGCCAGTAAATCATCCAACTTTTCGCGATATCCAAACAATGTTTCATCACGAAATTTACGACGCCAAGATGGAATTATTATCAAAAAACTCAACCCATAGGCAAAATCAAATAAAAATTTCCACATAAATCATTCCCGGTGTTATACAATATAAATGGTATTGAATTTTACAAAAAAAACAAGTATTTTATTGTTATGTTCAATACAGGTACAATTGTAAAAGTTTTAATTCCAAATGTAGTCAACACTGGATATGACTACCGTTTACCCATGGATGCAGATTTGGGACAATTTGTTCGTGTGTCTGTAATGAACAGACAATATATTGGTGTCATATTTGGTTTTGGTGATAGTGGATTGCCCCCAGAAAAAATTAAAAATATATCAGAAGTATATCCATCTAAATTATCTGTGGACGATTTGTCTTGGATTCAAAAAATGTCAAATTGGACATTGATGACGCCTGGCGCGGTATTGCGTTTAATAATAAATGTTCCGGATGCTTTTTTACCACCAAAAACAGAACCTTTATATAATTTTAATTTCCAAGCAACTGGTAAAATAACAGAAAATCGCCAAAAGGTAATGGATGCATATTCTTCAAATGATAATACTGCGATGACAATTTCTGATTTGCGAAATATTGCACATGTCAGTGGTGCTGTTGTAAACACAATGATAAAAAATGGATTGTTAACACTGTGCGATACAAAAACTATTGAACCAAATGAATTTAATTACAGTTATTTTGATACAGGCGATATTACCCTGAATCCAGAACAATCTGCCGCTGCAACGGAAATAGGCACTGCCGTAGACCAGGGCGGTTTTTCCGTTCATTTGTTAGATGGTATTACCGGCAGTGGTAAAACCCAGGTTTATTTTGATTCTGTGTTGCGTGCATATAATGCAGGAAAATCTGTTTTGTTAATGATGCCAGAAATAGCATTAACCGCACAATTTATGACACGATTCCGAAAACGTTTTGGTGCGCCACCGGTTGTATGGCACAGTAATTTAACCGCTGCGCGTCGTCGTGAAATATGGCGTGGTGTATTAAATAAAAAAATCCGTATAATTGTTGGTACACGCAGTGCATTGTTTTTACCCTGGCAAGATTTGGGTTTGGTTGTTATTGATGAAGAGCATGATACTTCATACAAACAAGAAGATATGGGTAATTATCACGCGCGTGATATGGCAATTTTGCGTGCCAAAATTTCTGGTTTTCCGGTTGTGTTGGCCAGTGCAACACCATCCGAAGAAACATTGCATAATGTGGAATTGGGTAAATATAAAATTTTGAAATTAAAATCCAGATTCGGTGGTGCAGAACTTCCTAAAATATCAACAATTGATTTACGTGAAAATCGACCTGTGGATTATATGTTGCCAGATAATGAAACACCACAACACGGCAATTTATCACCAGATTTGTGTGATGCAATAACCGAAACATTAAATGCTGGTCAACAGGTAATGTTGTTCATAAACAGACGTGGTTTTGCACCAATTACACAATGCAAAAAATGTGGTTGGGTCGCGACTTGCCCGGATTGTTCTGTTGGTATGACTTATCATAAAAGATTAGGAAAATTATTATGTCATATGTGTGGACGTACAATGCAATTACCACAAAAATGTCCAGATTGTTCAAATGAAATATCAATGTATGGTGCAGGGCTGGAACGCATACAACAAGAGGTCATCGCCCGATTTCCAAATACAAAAACCGCACTTGTATCCAGTGATACAATTACGACACGACAAACATTGGAAAGATTGGTTGAAAAAATGGAAAACGGTGAAATTGATATTGTTATCGGAACACAAATTCTTGCCAAAGGACATCATTTTCCAAATTTGACATTGGTTGGTGTCGTGGACAGTGATATGGGATTGTATGGAACAGATTTTCGTGCTGCTGAACATACTTTTCAACAATTATTCCAGGTTGCGGGGCGGGCTGGTCGTGGTGAATATCCTGGTCGTGTTTTATTACAAACATATCAACCAGATAATCCTGTGTTAAATGCGATTTGTAATTGCGACAGGGATGCATTTTTAAATGCTGATATGTCTGCACGCCAGGCAGCAAAAATGCCACCTTTTGGGCAATTGATTGCATTGATTGTCGAAGGCGAAAAAGAGCAGGTGTTAAAATCTTTCTGCGATACATTATCTGCGCACGCACCAATATTAAATGGCGGAAAAATAATGGGGCCAATTGCTGCCCAGATTTATCAAATTAGAAATTGGTATCGTATGCGTTTTTTAATTGCTGGTGATGCAAATGCTAACCTGCAACCTGTGGTCACTAAATGGTTGTCAGGGGTGCGTGTGCCAGCAAACATTCGTATCAAAATAGATGTGAATCCCCAAAATTTTATGTAAATAAAAAACGAAAATATCAGAATATCGAATTATCTGAAACGTCTTCTAAACACTACAAATATTCTACGACGCATTCTGTCAACCTGTTGAAAAAATGTTCTGTTTACAGGCTGTAAATTTAGACGTGTTTTTGGATGTTCCAAGTTGTAATTAAAGTTTTTTGTATGTGATATAATATCATTTAAAAAACGTATTTCATAAAGCAATCTATACGCTTTTTCTTTATATAACGGTTGACCGTTTATAATAGGCATATGTTCTAATTCTGTTAATCTTTTATCTCTGGCGATTGTAATTTCATTACGATATTCTGGTACATCTAATATGTTGCCGTATATATCAATAATATGTTTTTCTATTAACAATCGTCTAAATTCATCATAAATGTTAGAAGTTCCTGGATTTTTATCTGTTTCATTATCAAGTAAATACATACCGATATACCTCGCTATCTCATCAACCAATCTGCAATTTTGCTTCGCATAATATCCAATACATCTTTAATTTTTCCAAGATTATTGTGTTTAGGCAAATCTTCATATGAAATAATAGGATTTTGTTTCAAATCATAAAAATTTGTTGTGTGTGTTGCCAATGTTCTCAGGTATTCTAATTCGCCAACTAATATAGAATACATTTCGCGGTCTGTCACAACACCATCAATCGTGGCATACTGCAACATTTTAACCTCGCAATTACTTATTGCTACATCAACTTCGGCACGAAAGCGATCCAGATTCAAAATATTACCATGTACATCTATAATATCTTTGGTCCATAAAATATTTTTCATATAATTTCTGATAGATGACTGTTTATCTGTAATTTCAATTTTGTTTTTTTTGTTTTTATCTGCCATAACGACCGCCTTTGTTCAATATAATATCAACAAAATACCACAGATTTTGAAATAGTCAACATTTTATAAAATAATTGTTGAAAAAATCCCGGATTTTTACAATACTGGACACTGATGTAGGATACAAATATAAGGTTTTCGTATGTCAGATAATTTAATTCCACCATTTATGCGTTTTAATAAACATGGAAATCCAGATTTGTTTGGTAATCTTCCTGTGTATGACTTGAATAAATCAGACGAAGAAATTTTTGGAACTCCATATAAATTCAGTGATGTTTGCTCTGGACCTTTTATTACTCGTATGGATATACTTTCAGACCCAAAAATAACGCTGCGTTCCATAGACGATTTTTTTGTTTCATATAATGCTGATAACAAAAAAATGACAATTTGGGATAAACAAGAAATTCCTGGACAAATAGATTATATTCATACGGAAAAACCACCCAGATTATCAAAATCAATGATTTTCAAACCATTGATTGATTTTCAGCGAACCCCGAAAAAATTAGATTATGATAATATAAAAATAGGATATCCAGATCATAATGTTTATAACCTTATCCAAAGTATGAATTTTGATTATTTCAGAGTGCATACAGCAAACAGATTTTTTAACGCACCAAAAAAACAGAAAGAGGACAGTGCCTGGGATACATGTGTCTTATTTAAAATAAAACCAATGGAATATATTTTTGTTACATTTGGGACTGTATCCAGAACAGTGGCTTATGTTGAAAAGTTTACATATAACACACAAGCTGCCCCTGGTCAGCGGGTGCAGTCGCAAATTTTGGAATCGACACGTGGTCTGAATGAATTATCAACAGTTATTAAGAATATTAAACGGCAACGTGACGAATACGTTACAAATCAATATATACATTAAATAAAACCACCCATTTGGGTGGTTTTTTATTAAAACTTATACAACCTCGGTTACTGCACGCAGACCGCCTTCGCGTGATAACTGTACAACGTGAATCTTGCGTTTCATTTCTGTAATCAATTCAGAACGATTATATGCAGGCTGGGTATGTAAAATTCTATCAGCAAAAGCTGCATAGGCGGCTTCGGCTGACTCTGCGTGAATTGTTGTATAAAAATGGTCGTGTCCAGTTCCCAGCATTTCCCACAGTGTTGATGCATTGCTAGTAGAAATTTCACCGCCAATAATAACATCAGGTGTCATACGAACCACCAAATCTAACAAACGGGCATAATTAAAACTGTTGTTTTGTTCTGTTCTGGATAAAATAAAATGAACACGATTTTCCTGTGATACACGAATTTCCCTGGCGTCTTCAACCGTTATTACACGTGCATTTTTATCTATCAACGTCAGCATATGGTTCAAAAATGTTGTTTTTCCAGTTGCGGTTGCACCACTAATCAGAATAGGGCTGCCGTCATTTATTGCGGTCATCAACCGGTCAAAAGGATCATCGGGTCGGGCTTTTTCACGTGGCTTTATCTGTAATAACTGTTTGCCATGTTCCAGATGATAATTTTCAAAACTTGTATCTGTGACACCACCACCACGAATAGATAAAGCGACACCGCCAGTTAAATCATTGTCGTCATATTGAACATTTGGGCCTGCAATAGCGGAAAAACGGTGGTTCCCAGGTAATGTTGCATACACCACCGGCACCCCATGATAAGGATCAAACGGTTGTTCATAAATATTTGCCACTGTATGAATTAAATCAACCAGATATTTTTTTGTCAGTTGCGGTGCAGCATATGCCACCCATGGTACACGTGCACCATGCAAACGCATCCATACCTGGCCTGCGTGGTTTATAGCAATTTCTTCCACAAAGGATGGAGTATAGAACTCTTCCAATGGTTTTAATAAAGATTCCAAAACAACATTCATCATTTTATTTTAATTTTATCATAAATCGGCTCTTGAATCAAAATAGTTTATTTGTTAAAATTAAAAAAAAGGAAAGAGAAAAAGAAATGAAAAAATCAATACTATTCGCATTACTGCTTACACCGCTGTTTGCTGGTTGTAACACCGACAGACCATATGATGTTGATGATTTTGCCAATGGCGGTGAAAATGCACCATACTATAATGAACGTACATCTGGTTTTATGGATTCAACCAATGAATATGCTGAAATCGATTCGATGCGTCCTCGTACAGATGCTGAAAAAGATGCCTCACACAAACGTTGGAATTCTTCTCGTATGGAAACCAGATGGCAGGAATATCATGGTGCCATGGTTCGTGTTCAAATTTTACTGGGCAACAGCGAATTACGTGAAATGCGTTTACGCATGATTCAGGGTGCTGATGGTATGGATATTGATGGTGATGCACGTACGGTATTGGCACGTGTTGCAGACTATGAAATGAAAAGGGTATGTGGACGCAATGTTGAAAATATCGTAATTGTGTACGATGAACCATCGTTCGAGGTTATGCGTCCAACACCATTCTTTGATTACAGGGTCGAGGCCGAAGGCGCAACTATGCGCGAATATGGTTTCCGCTGTGTTTACAATAAAACAAAAAAATAAACTTAACTTTATTAACTAAAAAGGATAAAAAATGAAGAAAATAGCTTGTTTGCTAGGTGTGTGTGGTTTGTTTGGTTTGGCTGCTTGTGACAGCAATGCTGGGGCAAAAAATGGTGACACTGTCGTTATTGATTTTGCTGGTTTTGATAATGGTGTTCAATTCGAAGGTGGCACTGCTGCAAATTATCCATTAACATTGGGCAGTGGCACATTCATCCCAGGTTTCGAAGATCAATTGATTGGTGCCAAGGTTGGGGAACAACGTGATGTAAATGTTAAATTCCCAGACAATTATCCTGCTGCACAATTGGCTGGTCATCCTGTTGTGTTCAAGGTCACAGTAAAAGAAATTCAATCAAAATAATATATCAAAAGATAAATAAAAAAAGGTGCGAATTTCGCACCTTTTTTACTATTGCCCAATGTATAAAAGGGTTTATTTGGCAAAAGAATAATCCATTTTCAAATGATCAGGATTATATGTGCCATTCATAATTGCTAAAGTATCTTCGACGATTACCAATTCTTCATTAGTTGCAACCATAATGATTTTGATTGGGCTGTCGTCTGTGCTGATAATAGCCTGGTCAACACCCTTGCGTGCCAATGCAGCAGCATTTTTTTCAGCATCCAATTTGATACCCAATGGTTCCAATCCTTTACAGAATTGTGCACGTAAATAATCGTCATTTTCACCAACACCGGCTGTGAATACGATTGCATCAACATGGCCCAGTTCTGCTAAAAACGCACCGATGTATTTACGGACAGCATGTGCTTCCATTTCAATAGCCAATTTACATTCTGGTTTATTATCTTTATTTGCTTCTACATCACGACGGTCTGCAAAGCATTCTGTAATACCCAGCAATCCAGAATCTTTATTCAAATGTTTTTGCATTTGTTCTGGGGTCAATCCCAAACGTTGCATTACATACAAAACAACACCAGCGTCCAGGTCGCCTGGGCGTGTGCCCATAACCAAACCTGCAACTGGGGTCATACCCAAAGATGTATCAACTGCGACACCACCACGAATAGCAGCAGCCGAAGCACCTGAACCAATATGCAGAGTTATTAAATTGCATTCTGATGCTGGTTTGCCCAATATAGATGCTGCGCGTTTAGAAACATACAAATGTGACGTTCCATGAAATCCATAACGACGTACACCTAATTCTTTGTACCAAGATGCAGGCACAGCATAACGATAAGCATAATCTGGCAAAGTATTATAAAAAGCTGTATCAAATACTGCAACCTGTGTGGCATTTGGTAATAATTGCTTTGCTGCCATAATACCAACCAATGCCGCTGGATTGTGCAATGGTGCAATCATAGACAATTCATCGATTTTTTTAATAACTTCATCTGTAATTTCAACAGAATTAGCAAATTTTTCACCACCCAACACAACACGATGACCAACACCATTGATTTTACTAATATCAATTGATGCCTCGCGCAATAAACCGATAACAACATTCAATGCTTGATTATGGTCTTGCATAGAAACATCTTTGCGTACTTTTTCGCCATCAGGATATTTTTGTGTGACAAAAGAATCAGGCAAACCGATTTTTTCAACGTTTCCGCTGACGATTGGTTTTTTTGTATCGGCATCAAAAACTTGATATTTCAAAGAAGAAGAACCGCAGTTCAAAGCAAGTATATACATATTTTCATCCTTTTTTCTCTTAAAGACAGCCCCAGTGTAGCACCCACAAAATAAAAAATCAACGACGAGAATTCTGTGTATTGATTTTTATGGACTTGTTGGTTTTTTTTGGTATTCTGATAATATGTTAACCAGTGTCAAAATTTATACTCAAAATCCTATTTGGCGTCACATTTTGTCAGAATTGGGCGCGACTATGACGGATTGTCCAAATGTGTTGGATGTAAATTTTGATGAAATAGCACCAGATTCTCCAATTTCTATTACGGAATTAAAATCATTGATATTGAACAGTGCGGATACAACGCATATTTTACAACAGATATTTCACAATAACGTGCCGCAATTATCAGATGTCCAACAAAATATTATTATATCCTTGTGGCGCAGTGGTGGAATGTCCGGTGCTGAACTAAAAAACGCATTGGGATATATGCCTGATGTCGCGACACATACAATAGATACTGCAATATATACACTACGCAAATTATTTGGACACGATTTTATATTAAATGAACATGGGGTATATAAAATTGGCACTTTATAAAGTAATATCTTTTGATAAAATTCCCAGTACGCAAACAACTGCCCAAGAATTGATTGCTTCTCATCGTGCTGGCGATCACAGTGTTGTTGTGGCTGCGGCACAAAGTGCGGGTCGTGGACGTTTTCGTCGGAAATGGGTATCGCATCATGGAAATTTATATGCCAGTTTTATTTATGCTTGCGAAGAACGTGATGCACGTTTGTCTTATGCTGTTGCATTGGCTGTTGCAGACACATTGTTTTCTTTTGGAATTGTACCAACTATAAAATGGCCGAATGATATATTGGTTCAAGATAAAAAAATATCAGGCATTTTAATTGAATATTATTCACGATTCGTAATTGTTGGAATTGGAATAAATATTGCAAGTAATCCAACTGTTCCAGAATATAAAACAACAAAAATGAATGATTATATTACTGTCTCAGAACAAGATGTTTTAGGACGATTGATGAAGTTTCTGGATAAATGGATGAAATCTGATTTTGCAACGGTACGCAGTCGATGGATGTCTTTGGCAACAGGATTAAATACGAACGTAAAATATCGCGGTGTAACTGCACAATTAATTGGAATAAATGAAAATGGTGCACTGGTATTACGGTGCGGAACGCGTTATGTTTTGGCATACGGTGATGAAATCTTGATATAAAAG
>CAMOTP010000032.1 GCA_946625925.1 uncultured Alphaproteobacteria bacterium
TCACCTGATTTGATTGCTTACTATGACTATGTCGGTAATAGTTGTTCAAGTGAAAATGCTTCAGATGCAACAGCATGTCAGGTCGCAGATCCAAAAACAACAACAGTGGATCCATATATGACATTTGTTAATGCAGGTGTGAAGCAGAACTGGATTAAAAATCCAACAATTGGATTTGCCGCATTGGATAAGCAAGGCAAAGGAACAGGAATCTGTGCAGATAGCACTGCTACGTACTGTCAAAAGATAGAGGGTGATTTGACCGCATGGGCAATGCAAATGACAATAGCAGATCCTAATAAGTACTTTAATGCCCAAGGTGAACAGGTGTCGAATGGTTATAATGGTCAGACGGTATTGTTCGGTAGAGCACGTTGCGTGGTCAAGGGCGGTGCATTGAGCAAGTTAGAAGGTAATCAAGGTATGCTTGTGCAGTTGACCGAAGTTCCATCTAACGACAGCGAAAGAGGTACAGTATGTATCCAGAATATCGCAGGATACCAGATGGGCGAAAAGGGTGAAACGACATCTTTGAATAGTAATTACTGGTATGCGAGAAACTTCGAAAATGCAGAAGCCTGTGCAACGGCTTGTGCGGGTACAAACATGACATCACAACAGATGTTGGACGAAATTGGCGAAATGTCTGAACCTGTTGGTGGTTTGTGCCTGAATAACAAAGAGTAAGACATAGTTTGTGTGTGGGAGAGACCGCGGGAAACCGCGGTCTTTTTTTATTTATAATTTTATTTGAATTTATATTTTGTCGTTGCTGTGAAATATTTCACGAATTAAAAATATACATGTGTTGCGAACCATGTCGTGCCCAGCAGATAAATATTCACGTGGATTAATGTTTTCAGGGTGTTGTGATAAATATTTGCGAATTGCTGCCGTTGTTGCCAGACGTAAATCACTGTCGATATTTATTTTGCAAATATTTGTTTTTGTGGCTGCAAATATTAACTGTTCCGGGGTGATGCCCATCGCGTTTTTTATGTTGCCACCAAATTCATTGATTTCATTAACCAAAAATTCAGGTATTGATGATGCACCATGCAATACCAATGGCGTGTATGGTATTTGTTCTTGGATTTGTTGCAATATGTCGAAACGTAATTTTTCGTCAGGTGATTTCCTTTTGTATGCACCATGACTGGTCCCGATGGCAACCGCCAACGAATCGGTTTTGGTGTGTTTAACAAATTCAGCAACGGATTCTGGGTCGGTGTATGTTGATTTTGTGTTATGGGTGTTTTCATCCTCGATTCCGGATAATTGCCCCAATTCTGATTCAACAGATACATCGCGTGCATGTGCATATTTTGCAATATCAGACGTTGCTGTCATGTTGTCGTCAAAATCATATTTACTGAAATCTAGCATAACACTGGAAAAACCGATGTCTATGGCACGCATACAAGATTCCACAGATGACCCATGATCCAGATGCAAAGCGATTCGTTCGTTGGGTGTGATTTTTGCACCGGAAATCATCCCTATCAGCATATCGGCCCCCATATATTTTAATGCCGATTCGGAAATTGCAATAATTACAGGGCTGTGCGTCAGACGTGCCGCAGATATAATTGCGGTTATAGTTTCCATATTATACGCGTTGAATGCAGGTATCGCAAAACCGCCGCGAAGTGCGGATTTTAGCGGTTCAATGGTGTTGACAAGACCAAAATTGCGGTATTGCATATGAAATTTTCTCTCTTTGTGGAAAAGTGTAGCAAATTCAAAGTTGTTTTGGCTAGGTTTTTTTTATGTGGTTGCTTGACTACGGAAAATTTTGTGTCATAATTATAGGTGAAGTGGGTGATAGGAAAATCATCTGCAAAATCAATACATAAGGAATAAAAAATGAAAAAATTTTTGGCTTTGGTTGCTTTAATTGCATTGGCTGCTTGTGGTGGTTCTTATGATTATTACAAGGGCGATGTGCGTTATATCCAAGACGGTTCAAATTGTATTTATGTTAGCGGCGAAGAAGCACATAAATATTCAGAAAATGTAAATTCTGCTGATGTGGATAAAAAGATTGTATATCGCAATACAAGTTGTGCTGATTTGTATGCTCGTGATATGGCAGGTCAGGAACCACGTCGTGAACGTCGTGTTTTGACACCAGCTGCAAATGATTATTCTTGGGAAGCGCCAGTTGCAGAACCACGTGATATTGTTATCAAGCCAGCACCTGTTGCGAAAAAGCCATGTGGTTGCAAAAAATGTGCCAAAAAAACCAAAACAACAAAACAATATGTTGTTGTTGGTATGTAATTGAAATTTTATACCTTTGAAAAGTGCTGTCGGATATTTGACAGCACTTTTTTGTTTATATTTTATTTGAAAAAAAATGCTTTTTGTGTTAAAATTGGTGTATGAAGTAAGGAGTTTTTAATGAAAAATTATGTAAAAGTTTTGGTTTTTGCTGCTGTTGTGGCATTGGTTGTTGTGCCCGCCCAGGCGTTGACGGTTAGTACGGCAACATGTAATTTGATTGCAAAAATGCAGGAGGTTTTCAAACTGTTGCGAATTTTGGCATTTATTGGTGCTGGATTTTATATGGCAGGTTGGGCATGGACATATATTTCTAAAGGTGAGGCCAAATTAGAAGATGTAAAAGGTAAAGGTATTGGATTGTTGGTTGGCTTTACGTTGTTGTTTGCTATTGGTATTGTTATATCCTTCTTGTTGGGTGCGGCAGGTGAAAACGATCAGAGTTGCATCACAAAAGGTTGGGGTGTCGGTGGAAAATAAAAATGTAATTTATGCGACCCATTTGGGTCGCTTTTTTTATTATAATAAAAATACCCAAAGTTTGATTTGGGTATTTTTTTTACTTATTTTTTATCTTCGATATTTGCCAGTGAATATAATACGGATGATATTAGCGATTGATAGGGGACATGTTGTTCGTTTGCCAATTCTTTTAATTTATCCAGTATGGCATGTGGAATACGCATATTTATAACGCAATCTGATTTATGGAAAGCACGATATGCGGCATATTCTTTTAACAGTGCCTCGATGTTCATAACGAATAATTGTTGCATAACATTTGGCATAATACAAACTCCTATACTACACACAATACAGTTGTCTTTACTGATGACTATAACATTGTATTTACACTTGTCAATACATTTGTGAATACCGCTGTCACTACGGCTGTCAGCACTTTTGTGATGATTGTTGTATGGTTGAAATAAATTTGATTTTTGGTTTTTTTGTGTCTAGAATTACAACGTGCGTATGCGCTTTATAAGGAAAGGAAAATTTATGTTGAAAAAATTATTTTTGGCTATTGTGTCTTTGTTTGTTTTGTGTGCACCTGGGCATGCGGAATTAAAAGTTGATATTGTTGCAGGCGAGGTTAATCCGATATCAATCGCAGTACAAAAAGTTGAAACCGAAGGCAAGATTGCTAAATCTGATGCTGAAATGGTTCGGACGGTTGTTGAAAATGATTTAAAGTCAACAGGGTTGTTTCGTATAATTGCGCGTGATGCATTGCCAGAATTTGTAAAATTGAATGATATGCCGGATTTTAATTTGTGGCATGCGATAAAAGCGCAGGTTTTGGTTCAATCAAAAATGACCCAACAGAAAAACGGTATGTATAAATTGGAATTCTATGTTTGGGATTTAAATAGCAAAGAACAGATAGAAGCGCAAAGTTTGGCTGCATCAAAAAAATCTATTCGTCGTATGGCGCATTTGATGGCAGATGCTATTTATGAAAGATTAACAGGCGAGGTTGGGTATTTTGATACACAAATAGTGTTTATTGCGGAAACAGGTGATGTTGCTAATCGTGTTAAACGGATGGCTATTATGGATCAAGATGGTTATGGCATGCGTTATTTGTCCGATAAAAATACTTTTGTTATGTCACCCCGTTTTTCACCGAATATGCGTACAATTGTATTTTTGTCTTATCGTGATGATAAACCTATGATTTGGACCCTGGATTTGGATACCGGGGCACAGCGCAGATTGGGTGAATTTGGTGGTATGAATTTTGCACCCCGGTTTTCACCTGATGGAACAAAAATTGCCATGTCATTGGTGCAGGGGGGCGATACGCATATTTTTGAATATAACATTAATACAAAAGAATTACGCCAGTTGACGTATGGTCATTCTTTGAATACCAGCCCATCGTATTCACCTGATGGAACGCAATTAGCATTTAATTCAGATAAAACAGGCAGTCAACAGATTCATATTATGGATTTAACCACCGGTGATGAAGAAAGAATTACTTTTGGTGCTGGGCGGTATGCAACACCGGCGTGGTCACCAGATGGTCAATTTATTGCATTTACCAAGATTGCTGATGATACTTTCTATATTGGAATTATGGGGCCAGATGGAAAACGTGAAAAGATTTTGGCAGGGGGGTGGTATATGGAGGCGCCTTCTTGGGCACCTGGTTCACGTCGTTTGGTTTATTATGAAACAGAAAAATCTGAAGATGGTCAAGATAGAATGAGTCATTTACGTAGTGTTGATATTACTGGTCAGAATTTATATGATATTGAATTGCCTGATGGTGTAAATGGCGTTGAACCTACGTGGTCACCAAAATTGCAGTAATTATGACGTTGGTAAAATATATTTTTACTGTGATATTTATGTTTGGCATGTCATCGAATTTAATGGCTGTGCCGGCTGTGGTGAATTATATCGTTGATGGTGATACTTTTTCAGCAGGTGTTAAATTGGATGAAGAAACGGTTGTTTCTGTTCGGGTAAGATTGCGTAATGTTGATACACCTGAATTGCATGGTGAATGTGTCGATGAAATTATTGCTGCTAATGTGGCGAGAAATAGATTAGCGGAATTGATTCCGGTTGGCACAGTTGTAGAGTTGGAAAATATTAAAGACGATAAGTATTTAGGACGAATTGATGCCAATGTCAAAGATGTTAATGGGCGTGATGTGGGTAAAATTTTGATAAAGGAAGGTTTTGGCCGTTCTTATAATGGTGGCAAGCGTCAAGGATGGTGTCAGTAATTTTATAAAACCGCCTTGCTGGCGGTTTTTTTATGCACTGTGGCGGTTTATTGCCCTGGTAATTTCTTCGAGATCTGCGGATGCGGGCAGTAATGGTTCAAAATAAATATTTGCTGTGCCGGGATGCATTAATCCCCGTTTGGGCCAATATAATCCGGCATCTGTGCCAACTGGAATGATTGGTAATTTCAATTCGTGTGCCAAGAATAATAATCCGCGACGTAATACCTGGTGTGTTCCAGGTTTAACACGGGTGCCTTCGGGGAATATTATCAATTTTTGACCGTTCATTATTTTTTTTGCGACATTATCACTTAATTTTCTCATATTTGTGCGACCACGTTTGCGGTTAACTGGTTGAAAACCTGCACGAGCAAATGCCCAACCATAAACAGGAATCCACATTAATTCACGTTTTAAAATGAAAAATGAATTTGGAATATTTAGGAATAATACCGCTATTTCCAGAATAGACATATGTTTCGACGCGATAATAGCCTTGCCGTCCAGTCTGGTGTTGGTGTTTGGTTTTGTTGGAATGCCATTTTCTTCGATTAATGGGTAGTGTATTGTGTATTTTATATGTGCTATTATGCGTGCCAAGTACAAAACGCCCATTGTTTCAAGACGCATTGTAAAAAGTGTTAATCGTTTTGATATTAAACTGGCAAATAAAAATGGGGTCCAGATAATAAAATAAATTCCTAAAACGGTTTTGAAAATAATTGTCCTTAACATATTAACCTTCTTTGATACCAAACAATGTTACTATATATTTTAAATATTCAACTGTCCATCGTTGTAAACGTTGGGATGCGGGCATACCAATCAATGGGGCTGAACATGTTATGATTTCTGTATTTGGTGTTTCGTGATGAATCAAATGTCTGGCACGTTTCATATGTTCTTCGGTTGTGACAATAACAATTCGTGATAACTGTTTTTGTTTTACGATTTTGTGAATTGCTAGTGCGTTTTGGTATGTCGATTTCGATTTTGTTTCCAGTGCAACATTATTATTGTTTATTTTGAATTTATGACTGCCAACACCAATTATATGGATTTGGGTGGCGGGATATTGTTTCGTTTGTTGCATCGCAAAAGGTACGCGACGGGCATCCCCGGTTAAAACAAAAATTGTATCATTCGGTAATATAGGACCACAACTGAGTGGAGAGGTCAATTTGAATATCATCCCACCAAGTACAAAAAATCCTAGGATTAAAAAAGATGGTGTAATTATTTTCATTTAACTGTTCTGGAGAATCTTTTTTGTAGTATGTTTAGTGATGTGGGTTGCAAATATAGTAATTGCAACAGGCAGTAATAACAATAATATCCAGCCAAAAACATTCAAATCAATCATTGCCATTAATCCAACACGTGCAGAATGCGAGGCAGATAAAATCAAGAATAAAAACGGTAATGCGGTTATGAATCCGTATAATGTGGCGCGTGTACAAATGCGTGCCACAATAATTTGCATTTGGCCGGCAACAAAAGTATCGCTGGCACCAATTTGATTCAAAATTTCTAATTCGCGTTTGTGCAGCATTGCAGTATTGTGTGCAATATAAGAAACGCATACTGTAATTGAACCCAACGCCACTGCCAAAACCAATGTGCATATTGCGATAAGGTACCAACCAGCACGAATTGGGTCGCGTAAAGCATTTTTGTGTGTTAAAAATTTAGCATATGGTGTTATTTGTGTTTGGACAGATTGTAAATCTTGTCGGGTTGCAAATTTAACCTCCCACATTTTAGGTAAATATTTTTGCAATGCAGATCCACCAGAAATCCATGGTGACATTAAATCTGTCATTTGTTCGTTTGATATTTCTGATGATGATTTGATGATGTTTTTATTTTTGTTTAATATTTCGCGAATTTTAGGTGCGTCATTTGCATCTGTTGTTTGGATTGTTGCATACAAATCCCATTGCGAATTCATACGAACTGCGCCAGTGCCAATCATCAATGCAATGCCCAGCGTTAATACAGATAAAAAAGTCAGCACAGACATAATTGCCGTCATAAACGTGCTTTGTTCCTTTATCAAAGAGAAAACAACAGGCTTTTTTTTCATATTATATATTCCCAATATCATCGAATTGTTTTGATAGCTCGCTAAAATAATTTTTTGGTGCAGGACCTTTCCATAATTTTTTTGTTGTGGATTGTGCGTCAATAGTTCCTTTGTTTGCTGTTACAAAATTTACATGATGATTTTCAATATGGATTACAGGAAATTTATACGTTTCAATTAATCTTTTGCTGTGTGTTGCCAAGATGATTGTTGTTCCAAACATTTTGTTCATTTGTATAAATAAATCCATCAAACGGGACGCGTTGTCGTCATCCAAATTTCCAGTCGGTTCGTCGGCCAATAATATGGATGGTTGTACAATAATAGCACGTGCAACAGATACACGTTGTTGTTGGCCACCACTTAATGCGAGTGGTTTTACATCAGCATATTTTCCCAGTCCAACCCAATCTAAAACCTTGGGAACCAGTTGTTTTATTTTTGATTCTGGCATATTGCGGACACGCAATGGTAATGCAACATTATCAAAAACAGATAGGTGAGATAACAGAGAATATTCTTGGAATACGATAGCCATTTTTTTGCGTAAATCTGTTATTTCGTCACGCGACATATCGTTTGTAAGTTTTCCAAATACTTTGATTTGTCCAGTGCGTGGTTTGTGTAATTGGTAAATTAATCGTAATAATGTTGTTTTACCAGCACCGGATGTTCCTGTTAAAAAGTAAATTGTTCCACCGGTTATATTAAAAGATACATCCGTCAAAACATCAGCACCGTTATCATAAGATGCTGCCACATTTGTTAAAGATATAGATGATGTTTTTTCTTCCATTTCGGATTTTATATTAGAAAAAAATAATGGTTTGGTCAAATGTTAAAAATATTTTTATTAAGTATGTATTTTATGATTTGGAAAAAAATTTAAAATGTGGTAAAATTGTTTGGAAGAGTGTATGGAAATGTGGATTAAGAATATAGTTTTTTTTGCTTTTTTTGCTAGTTTTATGCCTGTTGTAGCGTTTGGAACGTTGGCGTATATACCGTCGCGTCCATGTGGTTGTAATACAGGATGGGTGCCAGCGTATCCGTCAGCAGGTTGTGGTTATCAACAGTATGGTTTGGATTATGCTGTCGGTGGGCGTAATTTTCAGCGTATAAATAATGTTCAACAACAACAGAATGACGAAGAAGCGCGTTCGAGAGGTCAAACAGCAAGTATGCTGTATGTGTCAGGTCGTGTGTTTCTGAATATGATGTCGTGGGAAGATGAATATGCGACTAATTATATTGGTTCTCGTATAGAATTTAATAAAGACACGTATTCTTTGGAAAAACTGTATGGTGGTTCTGTTGCGCTGGGTATGAAATTTGATTCTGGTTGGCGTGGTGAACTGGAAGTAGGTATGAATTCAAAGTTTACCGATAAGGAAGAGTATGCCACGTATACTATGTCTGTGCCTTTTGCAATGCTGAATGTGTATTATGATTTTGATTCTGGTTTTTATTTGGGTGCGGGTTTGGGTGCTGCAAAGCCTAAAACAACAATGGAATTAAGATTGCCGTATGGAACAACCAATATGGAAAAAAGTGTTATATCACCAAGGTTGGGTGGTGCACTGGGATTTTTGTTAGAGATTAATGAAAATGTCGCCATTGATTTTGGTGGACGTGCATCCGCATTCAAGGGAACAAATATGCCAGGTGAATATTTGTGGGATGAATACGAAGACGGAAATCTGACCCAATATAATTTGCGGGTTGAAGCAGGTTGGATAACGGAATACTCTATTTCGGTGGGGTTGCGTTATCAATTTTAATTTAAAACCATAAGAGAGAGAAATGAAGCGTAGAACAGGTTTTTATTCGGTTGTTTTAACAAGTGTTGTATGTATGCTGGGATGGATGGGTAATGGTATGTCGGCTGTTCGTATATTGGGTGCGAATACTGATGCAGGTTCCGATTCATCAAATGGCACATCAACAACTGCGTCAGCTGCATCTACGGCTTCGACACGTGCTTCATCTATACGATTCACACCAACAGTGACAACAAAGACAGATAGTTCGGCACAACCAACATCTGGAACGGCTAATGTTACATCTGGTGCGGCATCTGCGCGTTTGTCTATTGGTAAATATTTGAATTTATCCCATTCAACAAAAACGACACCTTCGCCAAGTAGTGGTGGCGGAAGTAGTTCTTCGGTTGATATAGATGGAATACGCTCTGAAATAGATTTACTTAAAAATCAGGTAGAGGCCAAGCAGAATGCATTGGTGGTTAGCAATGATGAATATATTGAAATTACGGGACCTGATAATAATGTGATTTCTATTGATATAGAGGCATTAAAAGGTGATTTACAGGTCGCTTTGGGAACTGACAAAGATATATTGGTTGAAATTGATGATGATTATAAATTGTGGTGGTGTTATGCCAACGAGGCAAAAACAGGTTGCAGCAGTGATAGACAACAGGTTGTTGATTTAGGGGCTTTGTTGGATGAATATAATTTAGCGGAAAAGAATGTGTCTTTGAAAACGGCTTTGGCAGGAAAACAAGGAAAATTGACCGCATCTGATAATGGTTATATCGCTATTAATCAAGAATCTGGGGCAATTGGATTAAAGTTTGATGAGCTGAAGAGTGCATTGGGTATATCTGATGCCAAACAGTCTGAAATTCGTTTTACCGAAGACGGAAAGTTGCAATGGCGTTATGTGGATGAATTTGAATCTGATGGCAGAACAAAAAAATGGAGTACTGCTGATATATCAAAATTAGTGCAGAATAGTTTGGAAAATTATGTACAGACTCAAACGTTAGAAGATTATGTTTTAAAAAGTGAATTGTCTGGTTTGACTGGTGCATTGGTGCCTGATTCAAATGGGTATATCAAAATTGAAAATAATCAAATCGGTGTAAAATTTGATGACTTGCGTGCGGCTTTGAATATTCCGCAAAACCGTGAGATTGAGATGGAGGTTACACAGAATGGTGTGTTGCAATGGCGTTATTTGACAGATTTTCAAGCAGATGGCGTAACAAAAAAATGGACAGTCGTTTCTGAAAGTTTGGGCGATATAATGGATGGCAAATTGGCTTTGTATGCGTTAAAGACTGATTTGGAAGGATTGCAGGGGACATTGACACCATCTGAAAATGGTTATATCGAGATTGATGGAAACGAAATTGGCATCAAGTTCGATGATTTAAAAACAGCGTTGAATATTCCAGAAGCAGCGTCCAAGATTGAAATGGAAATCACCGATGGTGGCACATTGCGTTGGCGCTATGTTGATTCTTTTGAAGCAGATGGTGTCACAAAAAAATGGACCAATGTTTCGAAAAATATCGGTGATATAATGGACGGTAAATTGGTTTTGTATGCATTAAAGACTGATTTGGAAGGTTTGCAAGGGGCATTGACACCGTCTGAAAATGGTTATATCGAAATTGAAGGAAACGAAATTGGAATCAAGTTCGATGATTTGAAAACAGCGTTGAATATTCCTAATGCTGCGTCCAAGATTGAAATGGAAATCACCGATGGTGGCACATTGCGTTGGCGCTATGTTGATTCTTTTGAAGCAGATGGTGTCACAAAAAAATGGACCAATGTTTCGAAAAATATCGGTGATATAATGGACGGTAAATTGGTTTTGTATGCATTAAAGACTGATTTGGAAGGTTTGCAAGGGGCATTGACACCGTCTGAAAATGGTTATATCGAAATTGAAGGAAACGAAATTGGAATCAAGTTCGATGATTTGAAAACTGCGTTGAATATTCCAAAAGCAGCACAAAAGATTGAAATGGAAATCACCGAAGGCGGCACATTACGTTGGCGCTATCTGGATGAATTTGAAGCAGATGGTGTCACGAAAAAATGGACACTTGTTTCTGAAAACATCAATACATTGATTGATACCAAGTTGGCAAATTATGTTACCAATGATTATTTGGAAAATTGGGAAGGTAATTTGACAGCAGATGACAATGGTTATTTGCAGATTAATGACAAGAAGATTGGTGTAAAGCTTGCAGAATTGAGGGATGCGTTGAATATTCCAGAAGCGGCAGCCAAGATTGAAATGGAAATCACCGAAGGCGGCACATTACGTTGGCGTTATCTGAATGAATTTGAAGCAGATGGTGTCACGAAAAAATGGACACTTGTTTCTGAAAACAT
>CAMOTP010000033.1 GCA_946625925.1 uncultured Alphaproteobacteria bacterium
CCATATAATGCCGCACATGCCAAAACTTTATCACTGCACATATCACGCGCTGCACGTGCTGCCAATCCACCAGATGCCTGGGCGGTTGTATCATCAAAACTCTTTAACGCACCACTTTGTGTGTCATAGCATTCCTTCATTGTACTGACGCAAGACATCTTGACATCTTCAATCTTTTCATCTTGGGCTTGGGAAATCTTAATCAATGCATTACGTTTGAATTCCGACCATACAACCTCGGCCAAATCACGACAAGAATCCAATGCCGTTTTTGCATAAACACGTTTGGAATCCAAAAATGTATTAAATTCAGGATTTTGTTTCAGCACATCTGCGGACGTTCCATCCAATACAATCAATTCATTCAAACCAAATAAACGTGCAGAATAAATTGGTTCGCCAGTTGTCATATTTACATAAACACCGCTGTAATCTAAACATTTTACATAATCAGGACCGCACGCCACCGGATTTAATAACGCTTTTTCAACCTTGTCCAAACATTCATTAACATCAGCAGAATTATGAGAACGATATTCTTCTAATCTGGCCTCGCGCAAATATTTTTCAGCGGTACGAACCGTAGATTTCACTTGTTCTGTCTTTTGATCTAATTTCTTTTGATATGCATTACAATCTTGGGTAATCAAGATATTATATGCACTTTTGGTCATATTTTTAACAGCACCATTTTCACAGGTTTCACCAATTAATTGCATACATTGGGTGTGTGCATTATTATACAAATCTGTTCCTTCCAAAGCGGACAAATCCTGGGCGGAATCATCACCAAACAACGAATCAGAACTACTGCCCCAGATATCACCCATATCAGATGAAAAATTAACAGATAATCCCGTTAACGATGTCATATTTTGATTTGGTTCGGGTTTTCTCTTACCAGACAACAAATCACCAATATCATTCAATAATGCCGCCGCCCCAGAAGTATCATTTTTAATAGCCGCCTCGCCAGCTGTGGCAGAATACATTGCATTAACTTCTTCGGCAGTTTTGTTAACAGCATTTAAATTATTATCTTCGAATTTAGCCAACATTTGTGTTGCTGCATCCAAAGCATCTTCTTTATCGCGCAAAGAACGGAAAGTATTACTGCAAAAACAACGACGATATGTTTCATTTGCACCCGCACAAAACTGATCCATACATGTATTATATGCCTGACGACAATTATTATAGCCATCACCTAATTTTGAAATGTCAGAAAACACAGCAGTTGCACGTGCCCGAGATGCCCCCTTGGATACAGCGGCCGTACGTGCATATGTTGCGCCAGTCTTTTTTGCAACACGTGCAGATAGCGGTTTCTGTTCGTTACGTGTCAAACCAAAAGCACGATAAATAATGGTATTACCAATATTGCCAGCACGTGTCAACACCCCAGCCCGAGAACGATTCGTTTGTTTCGTATTTTCGGATGTTTGATTATCCTTGCGAATACTGACACTGCGGGTTGTAACAGTTGCACCTTTGCGGGGATTAACAGTCGGCTGTTTTGCCGTACGTGGCGTTGTTCCCACAGCACGCGCCTGACCAGAACTAACCGCAGAACGGGGGGCAGGGGTATCAGCAATAACATCCGCAACCACAAACGTGGACACCAATAAACCACAGAAAATATGTCTTAATTTTGTATTCACTTTCATTCTCTCTTTGGTTCATTATACCATTTTTTGAATATCTAAATCAACAGCATTTTATTAAACTTATTCAATGCAACAATTTACCGCTTTTTTAACCCATTGTCCCAAACGTTTTACGGTTGATTTTTCTGCAACTGGTTCTGATTTAGCTTTTTTTGTGGCTTTTGGTTCTGAAATTTTACATTCAGCCATGGCACCCTCATAAAAAGCAGGCACAGATTCATGCACACCATCCAAATCAATCAAATGCATATTTAATCCCCAGAATAAAGAATACAAATCATATGCCTTTTCAAACATAGCATTCGCATCAGCTTTTTTACCAGCACCCAACGCTTTTGTTCCAACCTCCATCAATCGCATAGAAGCAGCCAACAAATGTTTAGAAATACACCATACTTCGCCACCTTCGACCGAAGATTTATCCACAATACGTTCCATCAATTCTTTACGCATAGAACGAACAGTATTCAATAAATCATAAAATCCAGGTTTTTTAGTTTTTGCGCCACTGAAAAAGAAATGTTCTTCTAATGAAATCAAATTCATCAAAGCAATAGACAAGTCTTGATCCGAAGATAAATCTAATGGATTTGCTTTCTTAGCAGCATCCACTTTTTCAATCATTTCTTCCATAGTCAATTTTTTCATACTTTTTTTCATCTTTTTCTCCTCGTATTAAAAATATCGCTTAGCACAAAACAATACCAATAGCTGGCAACCAATTAATAATTGCCCAGAATATTAATGTTGCAATTAACAAACCACTAAATGGCATAACGACCTTTTGAAAAGGATACTTTGCGTGACCACCATTTGCTGCCTTAATATGTTGATACCATTTTTGCATACCAAAAAATACAATGGTTCCAACAATCACACCCAACAAGAACTGGTCAATTCCCCACATACATTTGTCGTTGAATTTTACAACAGGATTTGCCATCGGCAGAAAGTACACAGCCGCCAAAAGTGCATAATATGCGATAAAGTTCAAAATATACCACAATATATTTTTCACACCTTTCTTATTCATAAAGTTTGCAGTCCACGCAGCAATGGACAATGTTAATCCACCCGCCCAAATTCCAGTGATAACATCTTCGACACCCAGTAAACGCGCACCTTCTAAACCGGCGCCCACGGCAACAGTACATACTGGGCAAACAGCCATTGCATCACCAACAACCGTTGTAATCAATGTCGCAAATAAAATAGTTTTTGTAAGCTTATTCATAATCCTTTCCTTCCTTTAAGATATATTACATTAAATCGGCTAATCGGGTCAATATGATTTTTGAATACCTCTCATGTGTGCAGACCTTGCGCGTGAATTGTTTTCTAATTCATTTGCATCTGGGGTTACCGCGCGTATTAATTTAAACGGTACAGGTGCGGCAACAGGTATCAGTGGATTGCCAGGAACTGTTGTTAATTCACGAAAAATATTCTTTACAATTCTGTCTTCGATTGAATGGAATGTCACAACCAAACATTTGCCATTTGGTTTTAACAGATTAGGCATCACCGATAATGCGCGTTTGATTTCGCCCATTTCATCATTTACTGCTATGCGTAATGCTTGGAATACAGGTGCAATATCACGCGGGTTATAAATTAAATCACGCAATTCAAATGTCGTTTTAGGTTTTGCAGCCTTGATAGCACGTGCTAAAACAACAGATTTTGAAACATCACCATATTCACGTAAAATTTGTGCCAATTCTGTATCAGATAATTGATTTATTAAATCAGCAGCAGAAACACCTGTTCCTGACATACGCATATCCAATGGTGCATCAGCACGAAAAGAAAAACCACGTTCAGGAATATCAATTTGCATAGATGAAATACCCAAATCAAAAACAATAGCATCAAATTGTTCGGTCAATTCTGCCATTTTGGAAAAGGGCTTTGCAATGAAATGAAATCTATCACCGTATTTTTGCAAAATATCTTGGACGTCATCCAACACCCCAGGATCACGATCAAATGCAACAACCGATGCACCAGCATCTAAAAATGCGCGTGTATATCCGCCTGCGCCAAATGTAGCATCCAAAACAGTCTTGCCGGTCAAATCGCCCAACTCATGCAATACAGCATCTAAAAGAACAGGTATATGTTTCATTACTCTATTTGCACCTTTAATCCCAAAGCAGATAAATCTGTTGCCGTATGTTCGCCCAGTTCAACACCACCCGGCAACGACATTGTTGCAATTTTGTCTGCACCATGTAAATTTAATATAACGCGTGTTGGACCATGGGGTAAACTAGATAATGTCTTTTTTAAATCTGGCAATACAGACCCGTTCCAAACATCTAATGTAATCTTTTTAGCGATTTTTGCAACCCAACCAGACAATGGAATAATTGAATCAACAAATACAGAAACCCTGTCATCACGACACGAAGATTTGCCTGATATTAACACCAGGGATTCCTTTGACAGAATATTAGAAAATTCAATTGCAGAATCTCCAAATGCAACCGCATCGATATTTCCAAAACTATCAGTTGCTGAAATAGTTATCATTTCTTTGCCTGTTTTGGTTTTGCGACGCGAAAAAGCACCAACATTGGCGGCAATTCTGACAGGTTTTCTATCCCCCACAGACTCCAAAGTGCTGCTTGTGACTAAATTCTCACGTGCAATCAAATTTTTATATTGATCCAATGGATGCGCAGAAATATAAAAACCCAAAGCAGACAATTCATTTTCTAATCTTTGTGCAAAAGTCCAAGCATCTGTTTTCGGCAAATTAGAATGTAATCTGTCTTCAATAACATCGTCTTGTGTGGTGTTTGCAAACAAAGACAAAGCATTAAAATTATCTTTACTCTTGGATGCGTATGATAAAATCATATCTGCATTCATAAATATAGCAGCACGATTTTTTTCCAAAGAATCCAACACGCCAACTTTTGCAAACGCTTCTAAAATTCTTTTGTTCATAATAGGCGCGCAACGCTTTGCAAAATCAGTCAAATTTTTAAATTTTCCATTTGCATTACGTTCGGCAATAATTGCATCTGTTGCGGCTGTTCCAACCCCCTTGATTGCTGCCAAAGCATAAATTATCTTACCATTACGCACCGTAAACAAAGATTCACTTTCGTTTATATCAGGTGCAACAATCTGTATGCCAAAATTAGATTTTGCATCATCTACGAACAGGGCTAATTGGTCTGTATCGTTCAAATTACTGGACATCGATGCAGCCAAAAATTCCGGTGTATAATGTGCCTTCAAATATGCACATTGATTGGCAACAATTGAATATGCAATAGCATGAGATTTATTAAATGCATACTTTGCAAATTCCTTGAATTTTTCCCATAAATCTTTTGCTGTTTCACGATCCAATGTTCCTTGTTCTTCACAGCCATCCAAGAATTTAACTTCTAACTTGGCCAATAATTCCAATTTTTTCTTACCCATAGCCTTACGTACGGTATCGGATTCACCACGTGTAAAGTTGGCCAACGCACGTGTTAACAACATAACTTGTTCTTGATAAACAATAATGCCGTATGTTTCTTTTAATATAGGTTCTGCTTTTGGATGGACGTATTCTATTTTTTCCTCGCCATGCATACGTGCGATAAATTGAGGAATAAACGCAATAGGCCCGGGTCTGTTTAATGCATTTAATGCAGATATTTCCAAAAAGCTTGTTGGTTGCATTTTACGCAAAGTTTGTTTTACAAACGGTGCATCGAATTGGAATATGCCTTCGGTTAATCCCCGTTGCCACAATTTCAAAGTCACAGCATCATCGGTTGGTATTTTATCCAAATCAACATTTATACCGCGTGTTTGCTGAATTAATTTGACAGCATGTTTTAACACCACCAATGTTTCCAAACCCAAAAAGTCAAATTTGATAAGACCGGTTGCTTCCAAATAATGTCCATCATATTGACTGGATGGTAATGGATTTGATGGATCACGATATACTGGTGCAATTTGTGTAGTAGGGCGGTCACCAATAACCACACCACATGCATGTTGACCCAAATTACGAATAGAACCCTCTAATTCTTCGGCAATTTTTACAACCTTGTCCATATCCGCATCCGCAGCCAATACTTCTTGCATTTCCGCAGACGAGTCAACAGCTTCCTTTAATTTTTTTGCATCGGCAGGAATCAATTTAGAAAGTCTATCTGATTTAGAGTAAGGAATTCCATAAACACGGCCAATATCACGAATTGCACCACGTGCTTGTAAACTGCCAAATGTAATAATACGACATACAGAATCATGACCATATTTATCACAAATATACGCCAATACACGTTCGATACCCGTTGGTTCAAAATCCACGTCAAAATCAGGCATAGAAATACGATCAGGATTCAAAAATCTTTCAAACAACAAACCATATTTTAATGGGTCAACATGTGTAATTCCCAATGCCCACGCAACAATAGAACCTGCGCCCGAACCACGCCCCGGTCCAGTTAAAATATCATTGTTTTTGCACCAAACAATATAATCAGCAACGATAAGGAAATATCCAGGAAATCCCATGCCGATAATAACATTTAATTCAAATTCAGCCTGTTCATAATATGGTTTTGTATCTGTAATACCGTGTTCTGCAATACGTGCAGCCAATCCGTTCATGGTGTCATCACGCAACATTTGACATTCGGTTTCAAAATCATCACCAAACTTGGGCAATAATGGTTTTTCTTTTACATTAACCATAAAACCGCATCTATTCGCGATAATTTCGGTGTTTTCAATAGCCTCGGGTAAATCAGAAAATAATTCTGACATTTCGGCAATAGATTTAAAATATTGCTCAGACGACTTGCGTGGCCGATTTGGATCAATCACTTTGGTTTGTCCCAACACACAACCCAACGCATCAGCGGCTTCATAATTTTCGGGTGCTGCAAAACAAACATCATTTGTTGCAACAATCGGTATATTCAAACTTTCCGCAATTCGCAAAAATTCGGGTTCTGTCTTAATTTCGTCTTCTAAACCATGTCGTTGTATTTCGATATAGAACCGATCACCAAACATTGTTTGCAGTTTTTTTGCATAGTTTTCCGCCATCGGATTCTGATTACTCAAAATTGCCATGCCAATTGGTCCCAAATGTGCACCAGACAAACAAATAAGATTATTTGATAACGGTTCCAGTTCATCAAAAGTAACATAAGGTCCCAAATGATGATTATCTGGACGCATATACATTATTCGGGTTAATTCGCATAAGTTCAAATAACCATCGTGATTTTGTGCCAGCAACACAATTTTTGACAATGACGATTCTCTTAAAACTTTTGGATCTGCATTATGCTGGTTTAATGTTATTTCTATACCAATAATGGGTTGCAATTTATTAGCCGGCATAACATCAGACAATTCTGCACATCCAGACATCATATTGGTATCAGTCAATGCACAGGCTGTCATATTATTAGCCTGACATAGTTCTGGAATACCAACCAAAATTCCTGCTTTTTTATTTGCGCCCACAGATATTGTACTGTTGCCCACAGAAATTTTAGAATGTACATGAAGATGAACAAAACCGCCCATATCCTTTCCTTAACCTATTTGTACAAAAATCAATGCAATTTTCCACAACAGTTTTTGTATTTTAATCCCGATCCGCAAGGACAGGGCGCATTACGATGAATATTTGCCTCACCATTTAATGCTGCATCATGTGCTGCACGTTCTTTATCTGTTTTATTAACATCTTCGCGGGTTAATTCCATACGACAAATATAAGATACAGACATAATCTTAAAATTGTTAATAGTGTTTTTGAACAAATCCAATGCTTCGCGTTTATATTCATACAAAGGATTACGTTGTGCATAACCACGCAACCCGATTGCCATCTGCAAATAATCCATTTGTTGCAAATGACGTTTCCACACTGTATCCAATGCGCCCAACATCATTTGACGCGATGCCATTTTCATCAATTCAGGACCATATTTTTCGGCCTGTTGATTATAACGACGTATTGCCAAATTATACAATGCTTCGTATGCTTTGCGTTCTGTTATTTCTTCATCAGTTTTCCAGTTTTCGATATCAGTAATATCCAATGCGAAAACTCTCAACATTGCATCATGTATTCCTTTTGTATTCCAATCCATAGGATGAGATTTTTCAGCAATATTATTTTCGCAAATCATTTCGACCACATCGCCAATCATTTCGGTTGCCAATGGTGTCAAGTTTTCAGCAGTCATCAAATCATTTCGCTGTTTATAAACAACAGTACGTTGTTCATTCATAACATTATCATATTTCAATAATTCTTTACGAGCCTCGAAATAACGTGCTTCAACGCGTTTTTGTGCTTTTTCTAATGCTTTGGTTATCCAAGGATGTGTAATGGCTTCGCCTGTTTTTAATCCTAATGTTGTTAACATAGTATCCAAACGTGCTGCACCAAATATACGCATCAAATCATCGTCCAATGCCAAAAAGAATTTAGAATCACCAGGATCACCTTGCCGTCCCGAACGACCACGCAACTGGTTATCAATACGACGTGATTCATGACGTTCAGTACCGATAACATATAAACCACCAACATCCAAAACTAATTTTTTATTGGCTTCGATTGTTTCATAAATTTCCTTCTTTTTTGCCTCGAAATCAGGCGCACTTGCATCTAATTCTGCAATCAACTCTTCGGCATTACCACCTAATTTAATATCTGTTCCGCGTCCTGCCATATTTGTTGCGATTGTCACTGCACCCGGTGCACCAGCCTGTGCAACAATTTTAGCCTCGGACTCGTGATGTTTTGCATTTAACACTGCCGGGTTAATATGTAATTTTTCTCGTACCAATGCAGCCAATTCTTCAGATTTTTCGATTGAAACAGTTCCAACCAATACTGGCTGTTTACGTTCAACACATTCTTGAATTTGTTTTAATATAGCCTCGTACTTTTCTGTTTTATTGCGATATATTTCGTCGTGATGATCAATTCTTGCCACAGGGCGATTTGTTGGAATTGACACCACACGCAATTTATAAATTTCTTCAAATTCAGCCGCTTCGGTCATAGCGGTTCCTGTCATACCAGCCAAATGTTCATACAACCGGAACAAATTCTGATAAGAGATACTGGACACAGTTTGATTTTCAGGTTGTACGGTTACATGTTCTTTGGCTTCGATTGCCTGATGCAGCCCGCGTCCAAAACGACGACCCGTCATAACACGACCTGTAAATTCATCAACAATCAAAACTTCGTCATTTCTTACAACATAGTTAACATTCTTCTGATACAAATTATGCGCCAACAACGATTGTTGAATATGCATAACCAACGACGCATTTTCCGAAGCATATAAATTGTCGCCGACCAACAATCCTGCTTCTTTCAAGAGACGTGTTACCGTATCAACACCTGTTTCTGTCAATGTCACATGTCTGTCTTTTTCATCTTTTTTAAAGTCATCTGGCCCCAACTGTGCAACAACAGCATCCACACGATTATACAATTCACTGACATCTTCGGATGGTCCAGAAATAATCAATGGTGTACGTGCTTCGTCAATCAAAATACTATCGACCTCGTCAACGATAGCATAGAATAATGGACGCAACACCTGTTGTTCTTTAAAGAATTTCATATTATCGCGCAAATAATCAAAACCCAATTCAGAATTTGTGACATATGTAATATCACACGCATATGCTTCACGACGTTCATCATCAGACATATCATGTTGAATAATACCGATGGACAAACCTAAAAATTTATAAACTTGCCCCATCCATTGTGCGTCACGTGAAGCCAAATAATCATTAACTGTAATCAAATGTGCGCCTTTGCCGTACAGCGCCTTTAAATACAATGCCAATGTGGCAACCAGTGTTTTTCCTTCACCAGTTTTCATTTCTGCGATTTGACCATTATTCAAAACCATACCACCAATCAATTGCACATTGAAATGACGCATACCCACCGAACGCAGTGCCGCCTCGCGTACCACAGCAAAAGCATCAGGCAACACAGACTTTTCTTTTTCACCATCAGCCAAACGTTTTTTCAATATTTCGGTTTGTGCCCGCAACTCTTCATCGCTCATTGCGTGATACTTGGGTTCCAAGTCGTTAATCAATGAAACAGTTTTATCATAAGACTTTACAATTCTGTCGTTTGCAGAACCTAACAACAACTTAATAATATTCATACCTTTTTCCTTATTTTTATCACAGTATTTATAGCAATTTTATATTTTGCGGTCAAGCCACTTTATGATATAATCTATAAAGAAAAATAAACAAGTGACTTTAATAAATTTTTTTGATAAATCGGGGGAAAATTATGCATGATCAAACGATAGAAAAGTTAAAAACAGACGATATAACCAGTGAAATTTATACAATTGCACCAACCCAGATGGAATATATTGCGACATTAATTGGAAATACTGTTGCAGACCGTATGAATATGCGTGCTTTTGCACCCAAAATTCGTGTTATTGCGATGCAGGCATTACAAACCGCATTAAAATCCGCGCGTCACATGGGCGAAAACAAATAAAAACTTTTAATTAAGTAATTGATTTTTTGAAAAAATAACATAAAATACCATTTTGTATCAGGTGGACGAAGCATAGCCGTCATTTTGGCGGAGGAAAGTCCGGACTGCATTGGGACGCATAGTGGCTAACGGCCACGCGGGGTGACCCGACGATTAGAGCTACAGAGACGATCTGATTTAATTCAGGGTGAAACGGGCAATCTCTATGTGCAGCAACCCCAAAAAGGTTCTTTGCCCGGTCCCAGGGCTATAAAGAACGGGTAGGGGGCTTGACACTTTGCGGTAACGCATTGTGCAGATTAATTATGCTTGCTACTACAATATGTCTTGGACATGCCGTATCCAACAAACATATTGCAGCAGAACAGAATCCGGCTTATATGTTCACGCTGATACAACGGCACATTGCACCAAATATGGTGCTTTTTTTTATACCGAAAAACGCCCTAAAAATTTCAGGGCGTTTCTTCGTTTGGTTGTGAACTGTTTGGAAATATTATTGTGGCATTGTTGTATCATCGCACACATAATATTTCTTGTTTTGGAATATCGTCTTGAACGATTTTTCAGAACCTTGGGACATTCTGATAACAGTGCCAGTATCTTGAACCATATTGGCAAACAAGTCTGCTCTGCCATCTTTGTTATAATCGAACTTCATAGCCGGTTCTGTCTTTTGGCAAGAACTCAAACGAACCGTATTATCACCCAAGTGCAACACACGTCCGCAATCGCAAGCATCATCTGCACCACGACCTGAACCTGTTGTTGT
>CAMOTP010000034.1 GCA_946625925.1 uncultured Alphaproteobacteria bacterium
TGTCAAAAAAAAGATTATTTGTTTTTTTTAGATTTATATGTTATAATCCAGGCCAGATTTTCATTACAAACAAAACCACCATTACAAACCACAGAATCCTTAGGTTTTTTATTAAAAAATTTAATGATTATATTTTTTATCAAAAAAACGCCTGACAAAATCAAGCGTATTATTTTTTAATTTTTTTTATCTCGCGCCAGTCAGCATGATTTTTCAAATGCTCTTCATATGAATTTGAAAACTTGTGTCCGCCCTGTCCATCTGCAACAAAAAATAAATAATTTGTATCAGCCGGTTTCAACACAGCCTTTAATGCAGCCGCACCAACATTCGCAATTGGCCCTGGCGGCAATCCTGCATTACGATATGTATTATATGGACTTTCCAATTTTAAATGTCCGGTTAATAATGGTTCCCCCTGCATATCCCCCAACCCATCTGTTAATACATACACAACCGTTGGGTCCGCCTGTAAACGCATACCACTGCGCAAACGATTCAAATACACACTGGCAACAATTGGCATTTCGGAAACTTTTGGTGTTTCTTTCTGTACAATAGATGCCAACGTCACAACATCGTTCCAATTCTGTAATGGGCGCGGCATACTGCGTGATGCCATTTTAGATTTTACATCTTCCATTTTACGACGCGCCAAATCCAAAACCGCCAATCGTGGTGTGCCACGTGCAACCTTGTATGTATCAGGGAAAATATCACCGTCACGAACATTACAAATCGCAGCCAAATTTCCAGAAACACAATCAACATCCCCAGACAACGTATCATTATTTGCCAACAATATTTTTATTTGTTTAATCGTTAAACCTTCGGGAATCAATATCTTGGTTGTTGCCACATCACCATTAACCAACATTTTGGCGATTCGCCATGCTGATGCCCCACGTGGAATTTCATATTGTCCAACCCTGATTTTTCCACCCTGGGCACGAACAGCCAATTTGAACGAAGCAGCCGAATCAATTAAATCATTTTTTTTCAACGTATTTGCAATTTCCGTCACTGTCGCACCAGATGATACGGTCACCAAAACAGGCTTGCGCGTTGTATATCCAAACAACATAAACAAAATGATTAAAATAAATGCAATAATAATTAAACCAATATGTTTTTTTACAAATCGTCTAAAAAGAGTCTTAAACATTTTTGCCATAGTGATAAAATTATCACAGAAAAAAATTACATTGTCAAAGAGTTAAAAAATTTTGCAAATTTACCTGATTTAATAAATTACGTGCAGATAAAAATAAATTTTCAGGTAATTTATTAACATCAAACCATTGCCATTCTGCACATTTATTTGGTTCCATAATTCTTGGTCTGGTATATATTCTGGGCATAAAATAATGCAGTGTCACATAATGCTTACCATAACCAAAGATATCATTTGTAAAACCCATTGAAACAAATTTCGTTTGCGAAACTTTTATTCCTGTTTCTTCTTCTAATTCACGCGCAGCACAATGCAATGGTGTTTCGCCATATTCCAAATGTCCACCCGGTGGTGCCCATGTTCCATTACCATGCTCTGACAATCGCTTTCCCAATAACAGTTGCCCCGACAGATTAAAAACCCAACATCCAACACCAACACGAACAATTTTATTTTCAGCCATTTTTTACTCCATATACGCACTATAACACCCAACAAACAAAACACAATTATTTTTATAAACATTGACAAACAAATATTTGGTGTTATAATGATATTATCATGAACAACAAATTAGTTATAAATTTTAAAATTACAAATTGGTGCAATTTGCATTGTGCTCACTGTTGTGAACGCAGTCATAAACACAACAAACCAAATTTTATGCCTTTGGAAAAATTGGATAAATATGTATCAGAATCTATCACCATGGACATCCGCCCAGACCAATTATTAACCATTGGTGGCGGTGAAGCATTGGCACCATACATGCTAAATAATCCAACATATATTCCAAATGTTTTGAACACGGTTTACAGCGCTGGATATATCCCAACGCTTAAAACAAATGGCACATGGGGAAACAATAACACATTGCGCAAAATAATACTGTCGGATATTGCAAAAAAAGCTTATCAATACGACAAATTGGTCACACTGGATATTTCTGTGGATGAATTCCATAACAACCAAACCGGTGTTATCAAAATTATTAACGACATAGTCCGCAATCCTCTTCTGTCATTTGCCATCAGATTTTGTTTAGTCGGATTTAATACAACCGCATCCAAAACAGCCCTAAACAATTTACAACAACAATTACAAAACACAGGATTATCCATAGAACAAACATTTGCCGGGGATTGGATAATAGAAATTCCAAATTCTGGTGATGGTTTATATGTTTATAATGACTACGGCGCACCAATATATAACCTGGGACGCGCAAAACAAACAAAAACATTTACATCAACCGAAAACCCAAACGGCAATGACGGATATAATTGCTTGCAAATTGATAATAACGATATAGCAATTTTAAATTACCAATATCGTGAAGCAATTAAAAATCGCCCATTAAATGAAGTATTACAATCATTAATGACGCACACAACAAATCAGAGATAAAAACACAAATAAAAAAACCGGTCAAAGCGCCGGTTTAATTTTGTGGTCGGAGTAACAAGATTCGAACCTGCGACCTCTACGTCCCGAACGTAGCGCTCTACCAGACTGAGCTATACTCCGATAAGACACTCTATGTTATCAACACAAAAATAAAACTCAAATAAATTTTATTTTACGCGTTTAAACACCACAGACGCATTTGTTCCACCAAAACCAAATGAATTACTCAACGATACATCAACATTACGTTTTTGTGCAACATTTGGAACCAAATTAAAATAACCAACTTCATCAATTGGATCATCCAAATTGATTGTTGGCGGAACAATATTATCACGAATCGCAAGCACACTAAATATTGCCTCTATCGCACCAGCAGCCCCCAACAAATGTCCCGTCATAGATTTTGTCGAAGACATACAAATTCCATCTTCACCGAACAATTCACGCACAGCCAACAATTCACCAACATCACCTAATCCTGTTGATGTACCATGCGCATTAATATAATCAACATCTGTCGGTTTTAATTCCGCATCTTTTAATGCCATTTTCATAGAACGCAATCCCCCTTCACCATTTTGCGCTGGGGCTGTAATATGGTATGCATCAGCTGTCATTCCATACCCCGCAACTTCGGCATAGATTTTTGCACCACGTGCAACTGCGTGTTCATATTCTTCCAGAACCAAAACGCCTGCGCCTTCACCCAAAACAAAACCATCACGATTTTTATCCCAAGGCCGTGAAGCACGTGCTGGGTCATCATTTCTTGTAGACAAAGCCTTCATAACCGAAAATCCACCCAATCCTAATTCTGTCACAGCAGCCTCGGTTCCACCTGCCAACATTAAATCAGCGGTATCATTACGAATAAAATTAACCGCTTCGGCAATTGAATGTGATCCTGTTGCGCACGCTGTTGCCACAGAAATATTTGGACCCTTTAACCCATATTTAATAGACACATGACCTGCTGTCATATTTACAATCGCTTTTGGAACAAAGAATGGACTAATAAAACGAGGACCAGATTTTGCTAATTCAACACAAGTATCATAAATAGTTTGAACACCACCAATACCACTGCCAATCGAAACGCCAAAGCGTTCTTTATCACCATCATAATCAATCAATCCTGCATCACGCATTGCTTCATCTGCCGCAACAACACCATACAAAATAGCCCTATCCATCTTACGTTGTTCACGCGGTTCAACAGCAACATCTGGATTAAATTCACCTTCACCTGTTCCACGCACAGGCACACCCGCAATTTTGGATGCAAAATCCGTCGTATCAAACGCATCTATTTTACGTATACCAGACACACCATTTAAAATATTTTTCCAGGCATATTCAACCCCTGTACCAACAGGCGATACAATACCCATACCGGTCACAACAACTCTTCTCATAATTATATATCCTTTATTTAAACCGCATCCATCATAATATATTTTTAACAAAATATACAGAAAAAAAATCCGCCAGATACCTGGCGGACACTATTGATACTAAAAACAAAAATTATTTTTTATGTGCATCAATATATTTAACTGCATCACCAACTCTTTCCAATTTTGCAGCATCTTCATCAGGAATTGTGATATTGAATTCCTTTTCAACTTCCATAACGAATTCAACGACGTCCAAAGAATCCGCACCCAAATCATTAACAAAAGTTGCGTCTTCCGTAACATCTTCTGGTTTCACACCTAATTTTTCAACCACAATCTTTTTAACTTGTTCCAAAGTTGACATTTCAAATCCTTTATTTTTGTTAACCTTTTGACCCCTATACCACGGGCACTAATTAACTACAAATGTATCATTTTACGGTCTATCTGTCAAGACATTATAACAAACTATAACAAAAACTTGACAAATACAAAAAAAATACTATATACCGAATTTTTCTAACAAAGAATTCATATTTACACGTAATTCTTCACGATCAGATGCCCAAACCAATCTGCGCATAAAGAATTTATATACATCATCCATACGTAAACCAGGAATACCTGCCGCTGTTGTCACTGCGTGCCATGCTGTTCTGGGATCTGCCAAATGATTTTTACAACGACCAACGAACACCCAATCGGAATCTTGGGGCATATTTTCTAACAACACGACCGCGACATCAGACAACGGCCAATCACGCCACATATAATGGTTAAAATCCAAATCTTCCCAGCGCATAGACAAAACTTTATTCTTTGGCAAAAAAGAATATATCAACATTAAAAACGCATTACGCATTACCTCTGACTCTTGTGCTTTGATAGCATCAATCAAATGCAAAACTTTTTCTTCATTTAACGGACTAACGCGCTTTTTTTGTTCAATCTTGGGCAAACCAGAAACAGGATTATTTTTAACGAACCCCTGCTCTATGGCATACTTAAAAATACTTGTTAAAACCTCTTGCATTCTGGCCGCCACAGCACGACCATTTATTTTCTCAATAACTTGTTCTATATCAAATTTAGAAATTTCAGATATACTTTTATCAAACAACCCTTTTAAATGTAGGTTAACAGCCCTAACTAACTTAACTTCGGAATCTTCACATCTACGCACTTTTTCCTTTAAGTATATATCCCAAAATTCACGGAAAGATAACTTTTTGCGTCGTATAGGTATTTTTTTTGATGCTGTTTCTAAAACATTCACGACCATTCCACGTGCCGTTTCAATATCCATTTCCGGATAGGCACCAATAATAATTCTTTTATCACGACCATGAACGCGTTTACGTACAAAGAAAGTTTTTGCACCACGACTGGTAATATACATACGCAACCGCGGCTCAGAAATATCTTGTACTACATCAAAACCGGTTGCAGGCGCCGGCAAATTATCCAGGATATAAGAATTAAAGAAAAATTGATGGGCCATGGCTCTATCCTTATTTAGTTCTTTTGAATAAATTTACAAATGCCAAAAATTTATCCATTTTAGCGTTACATAATTTTATATACGCATTATAATGTTGTGTATTCCAATCATGGTTTTTACATTCTGTGCATTGGCAACGAACTGTAATATCATACTGCCTGCATTTAGGAATTTCAGCACCATTGTTTTCACAAGGATTACCAGCGCAAAGCATCCCCCAAGTATCATAACAACCAAAATTTCGTTCCAATCTTTTAAATTCATCACGCGCCTGACACGCATTTGTTTTAGCCACTTTATACTCACGAATTTTATCCTTAAACATCACATTACCTTTTATTTACCAACCTTTAATGCATTAATAAACGCTGACTGTGGAATTTCGACATTTCCGAAAGTACGCAAACGTTTTTTACCCTCTTTTTGCTTTTCCAACAATTTACGTTTACGAGTAATATCCCCCCCATAACATTTTGCAGTCACATCTTTACGATATGCAGCAATCGTCTCTCTGGCTATAATTTTGCCACCAATAGCCGCCTGCAAAGGAATTTTAAATTGATGACGTGGAATTAAATCTTTTAACTTTTCAACAATTTGACGACCACGTGATTCCGCAGACGACCTATGACACATAAAAGACAGCGGTTCAACATTTTCATCATTAACCAATATTGACACCTTTACCAAATCAGATTGTTGATATCCGCAAACCGAATAATCAAACGAAGCATACCCCGAAGAAATTGATTTAACCCTGTCATAGAAATCAAACACAATTTCTGCCAACGGCAAGCGATACGTCAACACAGCACGATTACCAACATAAGAAATATTATCCTGAACCCCACGACGCGAAGCACACAATTCCATAATCCCCCCAAGATATTTATCAGGCATCATAATTGTGGCCAACACCCATGGTTCTTCGATATAATCGATTCGTGTTTGATCTGGCATATCCGCAGGATTTTCTAAATCCATGACACTGCCATCACGCAAATGAATTTTATACAACACACTTGGCACAGTATTAATCAACGACAAATTAAATTCACGTGCCAAACGTTCACTGATAATTTCCATATGCAACAGCCCTAAAAATCCACAACGTAATCCAAACCCCAGTGCCGATGATTTTTCAACAGTAAATACAAACGACGCATCATTTAATGCCAATTTTTCTGCACCTTCGCGTAAATCAGGATAATCATCTGCCGCCATAGGAAAGAACGAAGAAAACACAACCGGCACCGATGGCTTAAATCCAGGCAATGCTGTTCCACCGGCCTTGGCATCGACAATAGTATCCCCAACTTTACAGTCGTGAATTGTTTTCATACCTGTAATAATAAATCCGACCTCGCCAGTATCCAATTCAGAAACATCAACCATTTTTGGCGTAAAATATCCAATTTTTTCAACTGTGTATTCTGCGCCTGTGGCAACAAATTTTATTTTTTGACCACGCTGTAATTTACCATCAACGACACGCACCAACACAACAACACCCAAATAAGAATCATACCAAGAATCAACCAACAACGCACGTGTTGGGGCATTTTCATCACCATGTGGCGCAGGTAATTTTGTAACGATTTCTTCCAACAATTCCGGAACCCCGGCCCCTGTTTTTCCCGACACACAAATTGCATCAGACGCATCCAATCCGATTGCATCTGTAATTTGTTGACGCGTACCAGAAACATCCGAAGACGGCAAATCGATTTTATTCAACACCGGCAACATTTCCAAATCATTATCCAACGCCAAATAAGCATTTGCCAATGTCTGTGCCTGAACGCCCTGGGTTGCATCGACCAATATAATTGCACCCTCGCACGCGGCCAAACTGCGTGAAACCTCATAAGAAAAGTCCACATGTCCCGGTGTATCCATCAAATTCAGTTGATATTCATGTCCATCTTTGGCGCGATATTTCAAACGCACAGTCTGTGCCTTAATCGTAATTCCGCGTTCGCGTTCAATATCCATAGAATCTAAAACCTGGGCTTTCATTTCGCGCGACTGCAAACCGCCAGTAAATTCAATTAATCTGTCAGACAGAGTTGATTTACCATGATCAATATGCGCAACAATAGAAAAATTTCTTATATATTCTTGGGACATCTCTAAACTCGCAAATTTATATTACCTTCTGCGGCAATAATACACTGGTATATTTAGATTTGCAACCGAAAAAGACCCAAAAAAATTTTTATAAAGCAAACATCAAAAAAATACCAATTCCTGCGAACATAATTGCCGCCAACGTTATTTGCCAAAAATATTTTTTAACTATTAAATTCGCTTTTTCTTGGAATTTCCACAACAACGCCCCCACAATAGCGAATCGCCCTGTTCTGAAAATTGCAGACACCCCCAAAAACAACAATGCCGGAAACCCCATAAATCCAGCGCATATTGCCATCAATTTATATGGTATTGGTGTCACAGCAGTCAAAACAATAATGAATACCCCGTGTTTTATAAACATTTGTTGTGCCAATTCGAATTTTTCCATCGAAGCAAAATTTTCAATTAACCACACACCGACCGAATCGAACAACCACAAACCAATCATATATGCAATTGCGCCACCGACCAACGAACCGATTGCCGCTGCCAACACCGTTGGCACCGTTCTTTTTTTATTGGCGATAATTGGTGGTGTCATAAAAACCTCGGGCGGAATAAATAAAAAAATAGATTCCGCGACAGTCATTAAAAACACAAACCAAGAATACAGTCCTGTATCTGCTTTTTTCAGCATATATTCGCCAAATTTCATAATTCCACCTTTATACATATATAATATAGAAACAAATTCCACCCCCCTGCAAGCCTTTTATAAATTCCTATATTTCCGCATAACATTTGCACTTTGAAAAACGCATGCTATACTGAACAAAAAAGGTAATATTATGACAAGACAAACAAACGGCACGAACCGCCCCAGTCAACGTGGCAACCGCATTGCATCCAAGGTTCAAACGATTGTTGCTGAAATTTTACGTGACAAATTCAGTGATGACCCAGTAATTGCTGCGGTATCATTGGTTGGATCTGACGCGCATGGCGGATTGTCGTTTACGCGTTTGTATTATTATACACACACCGACCCCAAAATCACCCAAGAACGACTGGACGAAATAACAAAAACAGTTCGTTATGAATTGGCGGCACGGTTAAATCAAAAATACACCCCTGAAATAAGATTCACATACGACGACACGATTGAACGTGCAAATCGAATCGAAGAATTATTAAAAAATTTATAATGTCATTCTGAACGCAGTAAAGAATCCAGGTTATCTATTCCCCCGTCATTCTGAACGCAGTGAAGAATCCAGGT
>CAMOTP010000035.1 GCA_946625925.1 uncultured Alphaproteobacteria bacterium
ATTTTGGCAGTCCCAATGGGAATCGAACCCATGTTACCGGAATGAGAATCCGATGTCCTAACCGCTAGACGATGGGACCAGAACCTGTTTGTGCGACCTATGTAAGATAAACAAACTTTGATAAAAAGTCAATATTGTTTGGACTTTTTTATTATTTTTACTATGCAAGAAAAAAATAAAAAATTTTTTAATAAAAACAACTTGCAAAAAAAAAGTTTATATATATAATCATTAAAGTTTTTAATGATTTTTATAAACCCAAGGGGGCAATTTATGTCCAAAAAAGAATATATATCTTTAATAGAAAGCAACGGTATGATTGTGGAACGTATGTTAACACGTATTCATCAATACCCTTCGCAAACCGTTGGATACAGCAGACAACAATTAATGATATTATGTGATTTATTGATATCTGGTCGTTCCAAATTAAAAGAAATTGCTCATCGTGAATGTATGCCAACACCAAATTTGTGTATCATGTTCAGAAAATTAGAGAGCGAAGGTCTGGTTGCACGTTCCATAGATGAAAATGACAGACGTAATACTTGGTATTCTTTGACCGCAAAGGGACAAAAAATAGCAAATCAGTTTAAAAGTGCTGTATTAAAAACTATTGAAGATTTTTGCAGCGATTTAACCCCCGAAGAAGAAAAAAAATTAACAGAAAGTTTGACATATATAAATAAAATCTTAACACGTGTGGAGGAACAAAATGCGTAAATATAAAATGATTTTGGCTGTTTTGTGTGGGGCATTGATAACTAATACAGTGTCGGCAATGGATTTGTCTTTGGATGATGCTGTGTCCAAGGTTATTGCAGAATCAAATGATGTCAAAAAGGCCGAGGCTAACGTTAAAAAAGCCCAGGCCACATTGGATTCTGTAAATGCAAATCGTTGGGTTAATGTGAATGCCACGGCGACATATATCAACATGGTTAATGTCGAAGAACCATTCAGTGACCAAGGTGTAAAATTACCCCCTGCATTTGGCGGTTATTTGACACAGATGACTGGTTATACACAAATCCCTGATAATATTTTTGTCGCAGGTGTTTCAATATCACAACCTATTTATACTTTTGGTAAAATAGGTAATGCTGTGGACAGCGCACGCAGCGCAATAAAAATGTCTAAAACAAATAAAGAAATGACCAAACGCGAAGTTGCATACAGTGCGGCTGATTTGTACTGGACCGCAAAAATGACAGATGAAATAGTAAAATTGGCAAAAAAAGATTTGGATAATGCCAAAGTTTCAAAAAGTAAATTAACAGCCACAGGTCGCGCAAGTCGTGGTAATTTGGTTAAAATAGAAACAGATATTGCCAGCAAAGAAATCAATTTATCTGATGCCGAATTTAATCGTGATACAGCACACAGAATGTTAAAAATCTTTGCGGGTATTGATATTGATGAAGAACTAAATTTGACTGATGATTTTCCACAAGAATTTGCATCTATGGATGAAAAGAAATTAACGTCCAGTCCACAATGGGAAGTATTACAAGAGCAGGTTAAAATGTACGAATCCAAGGCGTCATCACAACGTGCGAATGGGTATCCTACATTGGCAGCGGTTGGTTCTTATGATTATATGACAATGGGTCAAGATGCAGGCCATATATTCGCAAAACCGGGTTCACAATCTGCTTATTGGGGTTTGGCGCTCCAGGTTCCTCTTTTTACAGGCGGATTAAATCGTGCCAATGCCACAGTTGATGCAATGAATGCAGAAACCGTTCGCCAAGATTTAGACAAGGTAAAAAAAGTTACATCAGAACAATATAATACTGCAATCCGCCAATATAATCATTTGCGTGATAATTTGGCAAATATGCAAAATGCACGTGATTTGGCGGCAAAAGCATACCAGTTTTCCCAGGCCAGATTTGGTTCGGGTCAAACATCTGCGGTTGAATTAGCCGAGGTTGCATCCGGTCTGTATCAATTGGATATTGCATTGTTGAATGCAAAATACAAGATTTTAATGTCTGCTGAATCAGTAAAAAAATTGGGTGAATAAAATGAAATATCTAGAAAAGATTTTGAAACATAAAAAGTTATTATATGTTTTTGTAATTGTTGGATTGTTGTTTTGGATTGGATTTAGAATAACAATGTTGGTTGCACAATACGACCAAGAAGTTTTTAATATGTCGCGCGATATAGAAAATAACGGCACGCCAATTTTAACAATGACAGCACAAAACTCTTCTGGGGTATTACACGAACCGTTAACGGTTGAAAAAAATCGTGCATACGTCACCAGCAGTCGTGTCGGTTTGTTCCGCGCAGGACAAAAAATAGGCGATGGTAAAATTGTTTCTGTATCACATAATATTAACCTGGATACAGGTATGTATGTAATCAAAACAGCAAATGTTGCAGATGGCTTGCAATACGTGGAATATACTCGTAATGGATATTTTGTTCCTGTCGGTGCGGTTGTTGATAATAATGTTTTTGTATATGAAAACGGAACTGCCGTATTACGCAAGGTTATTGTCGCACACAGTGACGCAGATGTTGCCCTGATAACCCAGGGATTGCACGACGGTGATATTGTAATATTATCGAAAGTGTCAGATGGTGAAAAAGTTCGTCTTAACGAATCAAATCAATAAAGTGGGAGAATTGATATGTTAAAGTTTTTTGTTCGCAGACCAATTACAACAATAATGTTCGTTTTATTTTGGGTTGTGTTGGGACTTTATTCTTTTTCTGGAATGAATATTGAACGTACACCTTCATTGGATTTTCCATATGTGACCGCATCATTTGTATATCCTGGTGCTGCGCCTGCAGAAATAGAATCTCAAATTTTGAAAAAGGCCGAAGACGCAATGTCCGAAGTCGCAGGTTTGAAAAAAATTACATCCCAGGCGTATGAAAACGGTGGATATGTAATGGCAGAATTTAACCTGGGGGTTAATGTTAACGATAAAGCATCCGAGGTTAAATCTAAATTAGACGCATTGTCTTCGGAATTTCCTGATGATATGAAACAACCGATTGTTGAAAAATTAAATCCATTACAACAGTCTGTAATAGATATCGCTATTTATGGTTCCAATACACGTGATTTGTATGAATATACAGATGAAACATTATCAAACAAAATAACATCTATCAAGGGTGTGGCAAATGTTAATGTTTTTGGTGGGTTAAAACGTGCCATTCGCATAGAAATGTCGCCTGATGAAATGGCTGCCAGGGGCGTAACGATTGTTGATGTTGTGACAGCATTAGGAAATAAAAATCTAAATGTCCCAGGTGGAAAATTAGAAACCGGTACAGGTTCGTCAAATGTGCGTTTTATGGGCGAATTTGCCAGTGTGAACGAAATTGAAAATTTACAAATTGTCACAGCCGAAGGGCAAAATTTTAAATTATCCGATGTGGCATCTGTTCGTGATTCTGCGCGTGATATAGACAAGGGCGCAAAATACAATGGCCAAGATGTTATTGTTGCGTCTGTTATCAAGGCATCTGATGGTAATGCTATTAAAATTTCTAAATCATTGAAAAAAATGTTGCCAGAATTACAGGCAGAACTCCAAGATAAATATCCTGGTGCAAAAATGGAAATTGTGTCAGATTCTTCTACAACAGTTTCTAATGATACATTTAATACGATAAATGGAATTATTCTGGGTATTATTTTCACTGTTATTATATTGTTGGTGTTTACACAGAACTGGCGTTCAACAATCATTGCTGGTGTCGTGATACCTGCATCATTGATTGCTGGATTATTCTTTGTTAGTTTTAGTGGTTTTACAATTAATGCGATGACATTGTTGGCATATTCATCTGCGTTGGGAACATTGGTGTCTAATGCGATTATTTTGATTGAATCTGCTTTACAAGAAATGCGTTCTGGTAAAAATCCCGAAGATGCGGCTGTTGACGGAACAAAACGCGTTGCGGTATCTGTGTTGGCAGGTGTTGGTACAAACGTCGTGGTGTTCTTGCCTTTGGCATTTATGGGCGGCATAGTAGGAGAATTTATGGTTCAATTTGGTATGACGGTGGTTTATTTGACATTGTTGTCTTTAATATTCTCATTTACTTTGACACCAATGATGATTTCCAGAATTTTGCGTTTAACAAAAAAACGTAATAATTCAGATGTCGCGCCTGCAAAACAACAAGAAACACACACCAGATTACATCGTTGGTATGATTACCAATTTGCACATGCTGGTCGTGTAATTTTACTGGGAATTGTGGTTTTGTTTGGTTCTGCCATGTTAATGAAATTTGTTGGTAATGAATTTCAACCATCAACTGATGCAAATAAAATTACATTAACTGTTCGTGCGCCAATGGGGGCAACATATGAAAAATCATCCGATGTTGCTGCTAGTATAGATAAAGTGATACACGAATTTCCAGAGGTAGAATCAACTGTTGTAAAAATTGGTGAACGTGGTTTACAAAATATAACAATAACCACAAATTTAATTGATCACAGTAAACGCAGCATATCTGATAAAAAATTAGCACAGCAAATTTTGAAAAAATTATCCAATATACCAGATGCTGAAATTCAAATTCGTGCAGGTGAAGCAATGAGTGGTGGTATCTCATCTGATATGGTGTTAAATATTTATGGTGATGATGATGCTGTGCGTGAACAATATGCTAATGATTTGGTAAAACGTATCAATGGTATTGACGAAGTTCAAAGTGCTGTGTTAGCACAACAAAAACCAAATAATGAAATCCGTTTTGTTCCAAATCAAGAACAAATGAGCTCTTGGGGAATTAAAAATTCTTATGCTGGTTCTGCATTGCGTACGGCATTGTATGGAAATGATTCTTATAAATATAAAGAAAACGGCAAAGAATATCCTATTATTTTGGAATTTGCACGTCCATTTAAAACAAACTTTATGTTTAACAGCGTGTTTGTAAATTCGCCACGTGGCATGGTTGCATTATCCGAATTGGGTGAGATTCAAAATGTACCTTCAACACCAAATATCAGTCGTTTGGATAAATCGCGTGTCACAGAAATTGATATAAATATTGGTAAATCAACATTGGGACCAGTACAAAAGAAAATTGAATCTGAAATAGCAAAAATACAGTGGCGTCCGGGCTATTCTGCTAAATTTGCTGGTATGTCCGAAATCCAAAGTGAAACAACTGGTGAAATTGGAATGGCGTTTATATTGGCATCTGTTTTAACATTTATGTTGTTGGCTGCTATTTTGAATTCTTTGACGCATCCATTAACAATAGCAACATCAATTATTACAAGTTTTATAGGCGTGTTTATATTGTTATTCTTATCTGGTGCGTCCATGAATGTTGGTGCAATGCTTGCATTTGTTATGTTGGTTGGATTGGTGGTGAATAATAATATTTTGGTGTTGGAACCAACAGTTAAACGTGTAAGAGCTGGCGAAAAACCATATGACGCATTATGGACAGAATTGATGTCTAAACGTAATATGGTTTTGATGACATCTATTGCTGTTATGGCTGGTATGTTACCACAATTATGGTCTGCCGATGGTATGAAAGCAGGTATGGCCGCGGTTATGATTGGTGGTATGTTTGCAAGTTTGGTGTTGACGTTTACATTAACACCTGCATTGTTCTTTGCAATGGAAAACTTGCGTAATTCAACTAGAAAGAAACTACATTTACAAATAAAAATACCCAGAATAACTCGTCGTAAAAAATAAAATATACCCCTGATAAAAAATCAGGGGTTTTTAATATTATTTTGTGCTTGCGTGCATTTCATAATTTGTTCTATGATAATAACAAGGAAGGAAAGGAATATGCATTTTAAACTTGTGTCAGGGCTCGTTTTTTTAACGATTTTGCCGGCATTTGGCGCAACAGGTTTGCCTGTTGTTGATGTGACAAACGGTGGTGTTTCTGCGCGTTCTGCTTTTGGTGATTATGATACTGTGCGTGGTGGTGTGTCTGTATCGCCTGCACGTCGTGTTGTTGCGCGTTCTGTAAGCAAAAAAAACACAACAGTTAAATTAAATGCAAAACCATCAAATGTTGATGTGTTGTCACCAAATTTGCCCAGTTCAAATTTATGGGCTGAAAACGGGGCAAATGTTGACGCACCGTTGCGTATGCCTCGTATGGACGAAATCGCTGTATTGAACGACGATTTTGATTTGCCTGATGAAAGTTTAAATTCAGAATATGTTTCTCAAAATAATTCACCAGTCACACACAGTCAAATTGCAAACGAATTAGAATCAACAATGAATCGTATGGCAGAGATAGACGCGCAAATTGCCAAATTATCTGAATTACAGAATCGTGCAAATAACAGCGTTAAACACAATACTGTACGTAATACGATTGCTATGAATGATGATGATACCGACAAAGTAAAAATTTCTCGCACTGTTGTACCAATGGATGAACCTGATGTTTTAATACGCAGTGTTGAAAAACATAATATTGGTAATAAAAAATCAGATGTGCGCAGCAAAGATAGTTTAGCAGATTTGAGTCCTTCGGAATTACGTAAAGCATTTCGTAAAACGTTTTTATCAGAAAATAAACATTTGTCCGCAATGCGCAGTGCATATGCAGATGAATATGATGAACGTGAAATTGTGACAAGTGCGGCTGCGGGATTTACTGCGGAAACAAATTTATCAGAAAGGGGATTGGGAATTCGTCCATTTGAAATTAAAATCAGTTTTCGTGATTTTGATTCCGCATTATCACGTGACAATTATACATTGTTAAATACGTTTGCTGGGATTATTGTTAATGATCCAAAACGTGCGGTCCAGGTTTTGATTCCAAACGATGCGACCGTTGATGCGGATAATCGTAAATTAACTGCACGTCGTTTGGCAATTGTTGAACAGGTTTTGCGTGATGCTGGAATACCAGAACAACGTATTTTGCCGATGTTGTCAAATCGTGATGACGATGGTGGTTTGGTGTTGCGTAATATTGATAATACACAGTATGAAACATTGACCAAACAACAACGTGATAAATTTGGTAAAACAACAAACAAAACATATAAAAGTATGACGTGGTAATTTGTCGTAAATTTTTCCAACGAATATTAGATTTTATTTATCCGCCCGTATGTCCATTGTGTAATACGGGCGTATCAACACATGGTGAATTATGTGCTGATTGTTGGACTGCGATAAATTGGATAGATGGTCCAAAATGTAAGCGATGTGGTTATCCATTTGCCGGGGAATACGATTACGATACGGATATGTTGTGCCCTATATGTGCATCTGGTAAAAATGAACTTGATTGGGTACGCAGTGCGTGTGTATATGATAATGCATCAAAACAGATAATGTTGCCATTTAAACATTGTGGAAAAATAAAATATGCGCGCTTTATGGCAAATGCGATGATATGGGCTTTACGGGATAAAGATGTTCACAATATAGATGTTGTTATGCCTGTTCCTCTGGCTTGGCGCAGGTTATTTCATCGTGGTTATAACCAGGCCGCATTATTAGCACAACCAATAGCACGTGCTATTGGTGTACGGGTTGATTATGATTCTGTGCACAGAAAATATCGTCCAGATATGGGACACAAAACGGCCGCAGCGCGCGCCAAGAATATTCGTGGTGTATTTACAGTCGTGCACCCAGATAAAATTCGTGGAAAACATATATTATTGATTGATGACGTTATGACATCTGGTGCGACTTTTGCAGAGTTGTATAAAGTACTGAAAAAGGCCGGTGCAGCATCGGTCGCAGGTGTATCTTTTTGTCGTGTTGTGCGTACAATATAAATTTGTTGAAATACTTGATTTTGCTTTTATTTGTTGTAAAATTCAATTCGCAATAATTTTCGAAAATATAGGGCAAGAAAATGAATATAGAACTTGGCAAAAACGCAACACGTGAATTAGAAACCAGAATACAAGAATTTTGGGATAAAAATAATTTCTGGGACAATGATGTTAACTCGAATAAAAAATCATTTTGTACAATGATGCCTCCACCAAATGTAACGGGTAATTTACATATGGGACATGCATTGGATAATGTTTTAATGGATATTATGTGCCGTTATAAACGTATGTGTGGCTTTGATGTTTTGTGGCAGCCAGGTACCGATCACGCATCAATCGCAACACAATTATTGGTTGAACGTGATTTGTCAAAACGTGGTATCAATCCACACAGTTTGTCTTTGCCCGAAAAATTGGATGCCGCATGGAAATGGAAAAATGAAAAAGGCGGCCAAATCATAAACCAATTGCATATTTTAGGTGTGACACCGGTTTGGCATCGTGAAAGATTTACTATGGATGATGGTTTGTCTCGTGCGGTTACAAAATTATTTGTGAAAATGTATAACCAAGGATTAATTTATCGTGAAAAACGCCTTGTGAATTGGTGCCCAAAACAACAAACTTCTGTGTCTGATTTGGAAATTGATACCCGCGAAGAACACGGCAAGTTTTATTATTTTAATTATCCATTGGTGGATGGTGGCTTTG
>CAMOTP010000036.1 GCA_946625925.1 uncultured Alphaproteobacteria bacterium
CAGATAATATCCATTTTCACAACTGGTTGCCATACATGCACAATATTTACTGTCATTGCATATTAATTTTTTGGTTTTGTATTTAGTGTTATATTCCATATATGTACCAATTTCTGCATTTGATGGCAAATCTGCTTTTCTACAGTAGTCACCTATGTTGTAGAGTGTTCGTTCATGTGTAAAATCAGCTGGGGCATCGGATGTATTATTGTTAGTGCAACTTTGTTTTGCAGCATTCAACATTTCTGTTAATGTTTTATTCGTGAATATATTTTGTGTAGCAACACCACCAGAAACATACACATCTTTATCCAATATATAGCGTGATCCAGAATTATATAAAAGCCTAATTTGATTTTGTGCATTTTGCACCGTAGAGCCAGAATCCCCAGCATAACCAATACAAGAAGTATCCGCAAAACCTTTCGCATCTGATTGTTTTACACCACAATTAGTTATTTGTTTTAATGTATCGCTATCATCCAAATATTCGTCTTCAAAATCATGTCCATTGGTCACTTCTTTGAATTTTTCATTAAATTTTGTAAAAACCGTACTACCTATATCGCCGATTTTAATACCCTTTTTTTCCATATTGTTTTTTGCGTATTTTGCGTAATCTACCAAATCAGTATCATCCGATGATTGAAAATCAGCCAGTAATAATAAATAAGCTTTTTTCATATTTGATATATCTGTTGCGGTTAATACCCGCAATCCACCGAAACCTGCACGCCATAAACCGCTTTCTTGGACAGTTGGGCTTTTGTACCCAAAATAGTGATTACTGCAAAAATTTTTATCCACTATTTCCAAAACAGACCAGTCTTTGCCATCACGTATATCAACATCTTTGTCTCTTTTTGTGCCATACATAACGACCTTGGCTATTCTGTTATCGCCATTAGACATCGATACAGCACAATCACTGCCGTTAATACCACCACAAAAATCTGCAACATGTGAATTTGTTAAAATATGTTTTGGAGATATAAAACTGCCAGTGCCACTCCACCATTTTTCCCCAGTATGATAAATTTTAACAATATTGTTATAAGGCGATTTATTCCACCCGTTGGTTGTATTTTCATCGACATATGATGGTTTTGTTCCAATCCAACCGACAACGGTTCTGTTGTCTGCATCATAACCGATTCCCAAAACAGCACATGGGAATAAACACAACGATAAAAAAGATATTATTTGTTTTATCATAATGTGGCTTCACACTCTTGGGCAGAACGCAGTAAATCTTTGGTTAGCGATATCAGAGAAATATTAAATCCAGTTTCGACCAATCCGGTTGCAATATTCGCACCAGCCGCCACATTTGATATCGTGTTTAATGTTTTTTCTTTTTTTTGACCATCGGCAGTACTATCCTGGCGAACACTGTCTGTATTGGCGGCTATTGATGTTCCGGTGCCAACCGCACCAATTACAGTTCCAGCAATACTGGTCCCCATACCCACCGTCATACGTTTTTCAATTTTTTCTGCATCAGATACACTTAGTGTTCCGCAACGTTTGGTTGTTTTTTCAAACGTTTGCATTATTGGATTTTCGATTGGATTTATTCCTGATTGCAACGCATCCGCATATAAATTACGTAATTTAGCAACCGCTGTATTACATGCTGTAATTTGTTGTATTAAATCAGATTGGTCTTTATTTAAACCGGATATTATTGCAGATGCCAAATTTGTACCAACCGTTCCTGCAAGCAACCCAGTTCGCCAATTTCCCAGACGTTTTGATTCCGCAATACCTTCTTGTATTTGTTGTTTCAGTTGTGATTTTTCTATTTGGCTTTGAATTGTAAAAATATCCACCAATGTTGGTACTACCTCGCGGAAAAAATCTTCATTACTCATACTTTCGATTTTTGCCGGATCACAATATCCGTCGGCACATAATTTTTTAGCCAGTTCTGCTACTTCTGTATCCAATTTTTCTTTTTTTAACCCGGCATACAATGCACCACCCGCCGCCACAGTTCCAACCGCGGTTATACCAGTATTTATTTTGGAAACGCCAGACACACTGGAAATTTTATCGGAAATACCGCCACAAAATTGACCAACGATATCATATACCTGGGAAATTTCGGTCAAAACATCATCAGTATTGTTTGCATAACAACTATTTACCGTAAAAATAGCAACCAATAAAGTTGAGTATAATTTTTTTAACATAGTCCCACCGGTGTTTGTTATTATACCATAAAAACGGGCACATTCCTAACAAATCTTATGGTTTTATTATTTGGAAATGATTTTTATAAAAAATCTTCTTGATTTTATAAAACAAAACATATATGATAGTTTCGCATTGCCAGTTTAGCTCAGCTGGTAGAGCATCTGATTTGTAATCAGAGGGTCGTTGGTTCAAGTCCGACAACTGGCACCAGAATTAAAAACCGCGTTAATTTGCGGTTTTTTCTTTATTATTTTACTTGACAAAATAAATATTTTGTATTATATATAATATATCTTAATAAGGTTGGTAAACACAAAGGACTGATTTATGTCGCAGGAATTATTAAAAGATTCAAAATTTAACACATCAGAACAGCCGGAATCGTCTGTTCCACATGCAGACAATTTGCATGAAAGCCCTGTTACTGTGTTACCAGAACAAACCAGTCATAAAGAGCCACAAGTTGATTTTCCAGACTATACAATGGCAACTATACATTTCCCAGCCGATTTGGACAATAGTATTGCTGCCCAGTTCTTGGACAAGGTAAACGCATTTGTTTTAGCGACACCAGGCGTCAAAGCCCAAGATAACCCATATGCCGAAGATTATGTATTCGTTGGGAATAAACAAGAAATCGAACAATTTGTAGATAAATTTCAAACTTTCGAAGATGTAATGAAACATCCTGATTTAATGCCGTTTTATTCGCATTTAATCAGAAAGCAAAGAAGCATTTATAGAAAAATTTTTAATAAAAAAGATTCTGAACAACTGTTGGAAATATACAAAAAATCTGGTATCAACGATAATGCTTTATCAAAAAACTTGCCGAATATTCGCGACAGAATCAATTTTCTGTATTCATTATGTATTAACACAGAAGGTCAATATTCTTCACAAAAATCTTCACAAATTTTTCAAGAGTTTATGCTGCAACACTTAAAACAAATTGAAAATATTGAAAATTCACAAGAGCAGGCAACCGCGTTGGCTAAATTTATGAACGATTTGATTTTTATTGATACAAAATTACGATTCAAAGTACGTCAATTCATTCAAGATTTAGGCAAATTAAAATTTTCAAACAAATTATCTATGCCTATTGTTTTGGATGACGGAACACATTGCGACCTGTTCGATTTAAATATGTCCGAACCACACAAGATTATGCATTCTGTGGATATGTCAAAAATCAATCAGTCTATTGATTTATCCAACATTACAATAAATGGTGATTTTATATGCAGCAAAGCAAAATCACAAATTGTTATGCCAAAACAAATAAATGGTTTATTGGATTTATCAAATTACCAATTTATTTCATCTGATACACATATACCAAATGGTGCAACAGGTGTAGATTTATCATATACAATTCAGAAAATCGAAGATTTATTACATATCGTCTTTCCAGCAACTGTGTCAGAAATTTTAGTGACACGTCCGATGATAAACGCTGTTTTAAGAGATGAAAATCAATTACGTCAGTTTCAAAAATTTGCAAAAAAGCATCCAAATATTCAAATTTGGGATTCTAAACACAATGTGTCATTACAGGATGCAATAGACGCAAAAAATCAACCTGTGCAAAAAATAGAAAAAAAGACATCTGATATTAATCAAAAACAAATTATACCAACAATATCTGAAAAAACATCTGAATGGTTGGCACCTGATGAGTTGAAAGCAACACTGTTGGCAAACCACCCAGAATTGATGTCAATAGAAGATTTAGATCGTCGTATTCAAAGTGCACGCAATTTGAACAGCAATGTTCGTAAAAAAACTTTACAACACAATGGGAAAGACGTTATCTGTATTCATCAAGAAGATATCGAAAAATTGTTTGCCAATCTGATTTGTGTTTTAGAACAAGATTCAAAACGTCCTGTTAAAACACCGGCACAAAAACCAACAACAGAACCCAAAAAAGAACAAGTACAAGAATCGTCTGTTGCAAAAAAACCTCGTGGAATTAAATTAAAAAAATATATCCCAAGGAATATTTTTAAACAGATAGAAAAATCATGTGGTGATAGTTTGCCATTATTGGTATCTGTATTGGAACGTATTAACAGCATCAATTATGATTATACATTGTTAGAAAACAGCGATTCAACGTTGGTACACACCGATAAAAAAGGCAAATTAATACCTATACAAAACACATATTATAAACGTGGCAAAGCGGCAACTGTGTCTATTGAAAATTTGGATAAAAGACGCATTGTTTTAACAATTAACCCACAAGATAAAATTATTGTTGCAATTGCTTATTTTCAAGACCATGCAAATAACAAAAATCAGTATTTGGCATATAACAAGGTCGTATTACCACTTGCAGCAAAAGGTTTATTAACAGATGGTACAACGGTTGTTAATACAAAATTAATTGAATCATCAGACTATTATGATGTTGCAGATTTATTGGTTGAATATAAGCAAAAAATAGCTGACAATACGAACACAGAACCCACAGAACAAACTAAACGCAGACGTCCACGCATCCAACGTCCAAACAATGCAACACCAGTTGCAACAACATCCAGTGATACAGTTGAATGTTCTTTGTTGGACTTGATAGCATTGGAACAAAAAACTCATGCATTGATTCAAAAAATAGAAAAAAATATACAACAATTAAAAAAAGAAAAAGCCCCAGATTCTGTGCTAAAAAAATTACAAGCGGTCATTTTAAAAATGGGACAAGATATAAGATAAAAAAGTCGCTTTATCAAGCGACTTTTTTTATGAACAAAACAAATTTTATTTTTTACGTTTACGCGTTTTCGGTTTTTGTGTTTCTGGTCCAATATCCCATTCATGACTTTCTGGAAACAATTCATGCATTAATTCCATCAATTTTGGATTTTTTGATACGTAATGTTGTATTCCAAACATCGCTGTCACTGTTATATACCGCGCAATATCTGCACGTGTAAATTTATCACCCAATTTATCACGTAATTCGTCCCAAATATCACCGACCGCACCACGTGCACGATGAAAAAATCTGTTACGATATATATGACAAATCGTTTCTATCCACATCCATATTAACGATACCAATCCTGGAATTATTATACACGCAGCAAAATAACGAAACCAGTCTTGGCATGCTGTATTTCCCAACATCATTGTACACATATACTGACAATGCAAAAGCATTACAGCCACAATTTCATAAACAAATAATATTGTTATATAAATTTTTGGTTTTAATAACATCTGTGTCCCCTTTTTTATTAATATTGTGGCACAAGTGACCACTGTATGCATCAAGAACGAAAACCTATAAAAAAATCCCCGATATAAATCGGGGACATATAAACGATATTATGATAAATTAATCTTTATTTGCCGCACTGTCCGCACGCGCAGATGTTTCAATTTGCAACAGTTGATTTTCCAAAGCCGTACGTTCAGATGATTTATAACCTGTATTTTCATCAGCATTAACCGTTGCTGATGTTTTTGTAGTACCAGATTCAGATTTTGATTCCTGTTTGTCATTATTTTGTTTTTCTGTTTTTGCACGTGATTCGCCATTTTTAATATCACTGACTGCGGACACAGCAGGATTTATCAAATTTTTATAAATCTCGTCTGCTTGTTTTGTACCCTCGACATCACGTGCCAACAATTTATTTTCACTGCCAGGAACAAACCACTGATCTAATTTAACCGCAGTTAATTGCATCACAGGACGCGTACGGGCATTTTCAATCCATGATGGCATATGTGGAATATCAGAATAATACCATAATGCAATCCAATATACTATTCCCATTACAACGACACCACGAACAATACCGAATATCACACCCAATGTATGATCAGTAACATTCATCATAGATTCTTGGATTCTGTCACGTAATTTTTGATTTACAAACCCCACCATCAACAATACAACAAAGAACACCACAAAATACGACGCCACCAATGTCACAACTGTTGAATCAGGCAATTTGAACCATGACTGAAAAACGCCATCTAGCCAAGGCGACACAAACCTGGCAACAACCGCAGCCGCCACCCAAGACAAAGTCGCAATAGTTTCATACACACCACCTCGAATTGTTGCCCATACAGTAGACGCCAACAATACGATGATATACATATAATCTAGACTTGTTAAATCAAACATGATTCAAATCCTAAACCTATATTTATTTTTTTGATTTTCTGCGAGATACGACGACACTGAATGCCAACACGATAAATGCCAAAATAGCAAGTGTCCATGTGGCTACTTTATTGTCGGATGCATTAGTTTTTTTTTCCGCTTCATCAAATGTTGTTACTTCGGCAGTGTATTCAGACACAGTTGCAACAGGGGTTGCATGTTCTGAACGATATTTTTCGCCATCTGCAGCAATTGCTTTTTTAACATCCGCAGCCGATTTTTTTGCTTCGTCAGGCAAATCAACCTCTATTGCAGCACGCAATTCGTCGGCCATAGATTCACCAAAACCTTGGAAACATTTATCACCAATCTTGATAACAGGTACACCACCTGATGAAAAATCACATGATTTCAAAGCATCCATAAATAACACACGATGTTCTGGAACAGTGACATCAATCAGTGTAACCTTCATCATTGGGTATTCATAGATAAAATTATTTCTTGTAAAATCCTGGGCATGATGACAATGTGGACATGTTGGCGAATAATAAATTGTCATATCCGCAGCATTTGCCATACCAACAAAAGTCAAACCAGCCAAAACTGATAAAATTGTTTTTTTCATAAAATCTCCTTTCTGTTTAGTTTGGTTGTATTATAGAAAATACAATACAAATCGTGCAAGATAATTTTATGAAAAATTTTATTTATTTTTATCTTGAATTAATTAAACGAACATCGTCAAATTCTGGATGCCCCATAAAAACATTTTGTGCAGACGGACAAATAGTTAAAATTTTGCGATGTTGCGTACGTGCTAAATCCACAACACGTGCGACCAAATTAAAAACAATCGGCTGTTTTTGATAATCACTTTCTATGAAAGTATGGTCTATCATTAATTTATCTATACCAATTTTTATAAAAGTTATTTCACCAATATTTTCGCCATTACGTTTTGCACAAAAACCACAACCATCTGGCAAAATTTCGTATTTAATATTATCGTGCATCGTATAAAACCCTTTGTTTATCCGAATACACTATAACCATAAATTGATGATTGAATAAATACGATTAAAATCCATTAAATATTGTTATAATTTTTTCGAATCGTACGACCACTGGCACGCAAAGCATTATTTTCCGGCACAGACAAACGTGGTGTTAAAACCCTTATAATACCGTTCGACCCAACAATAGATGGTAATGACATTGCCAGGTTTGTTTTCGGATTTGATGTACTGACTGTCAAAATTCTTTTTTCATCATTAATTATGCAACGCAATAAATCGGTAACCGCGGCAGCAATTCCATCCCATGTTGCACCACGACCTTGGATTATTTCATATGCTGCATTATGCACACGATGTTCGATAGTTTTACGTGTTGTTTGTGGCAATGTTAATTTCATTGTACGACAGAAATCGTTTAATGGAATTGCACCAACAGTTGCAGATTCCCAATTTACAACCGATGAGTCACCATGCTCACCCAAAACATATGCATTTATTGACATAGGCGACACATCCAGTTGACGTGCAAGAATTGTACGTAAACGCGCAGAATCCAGCATTGTTCCTGTACCAATTACGCGTTCCACAGGCAATCCAGATAAATCATGTGCCAACATAACCATGACATCTAATGGATTTGTCACAACAATAATTTTAACTTTCTTTGGGTCAACATTTGCCATAACACGTGGAACAACATCAGATATAACATTAGCATTTGCAGCCAACAAATCTGTACGCGTTTGTCCGGGTTTTTGATTTGCCCCTGCTGCAATTATAACAATTTCAGAACCACGAATTTCACGATAAGAACTGGCCGCTGTGATTTTTACATCAAAAGAAAATGCTGCTGCGTGTCCTAAATCCATTGCTGCTGCTTGGCTGCGCACACCGTCCCGGTCAAACAAAACCATTTCATGAACCAGACCTGTACTTTTAATTGCGGTTGCAACCGCAGCGCCAACCGTTCCAACACCAATAATTGCGACTTTCATATAAAACTCCCTGCTATTTTTTACTTATTATATCATATTTTTGGGTGTTTTATTTAATAAAAAAACAGGGGATAAATCCCCTGTGATTTTTTAAT
>CAMOTP010000037.1 GCA_946625925.1 uncultured Alphaproteobacteria bacterium
CCAGATTTCCGCCACATGTCCCCTGCCGTAAAAAATTATTATAAAAAAATACCGCGCAACAAAAAATCACGCGGTATATTTTTCTTAAACTTATAAAATTATTTTTTAATCTTTGTCACTTTTTTTGCAACCTTGGCAACCTTGCCGACCTTTTCTGTCAAAGATTTAATACCCTTTGCCAAATCAGTCTCCTCTACTGCCTCTATTTCCTCTGCCTTGACCGCAGAACAACAATATGGGCATTTTGTTGCCAATTTACTAATAGATTGCTGACAATATGGACATGCACGTGTTGTAACCGGCTGTTTTGCCTTGGCCTTGGCAGCAATACGAACAACCAAAAATACAGCAAACATTGTAATCAAGAAACTGATAATCGCATTCAAGAATAAACCAATACTAATTGCTGCATCTGCCCCCAAAGAAATTTTCCATGCAGAAAAATCAATTCCGCCAATCAAAAGTCCAATTGGTGGCATCATAACATCTTTAACCAATGAATTAACCACAGATGTCATTACCGATCCAACGATAATACCGACAGCCATGTCAATTGCATTACCACGATTTATAAAAGTCTTAAAGTCTTTAAGCATTCCCATTTTTTTTTCCTTTTTGTTCTTTTGTGTATTGTTCCAGCGCATCAAGCACCGCGTTTAATGTTTTGCGCAGACTTTCATCATGCGTTTCAACCATTATATTTGCCTTAGCATATGTATCATATCGCTCTTTTATCAATTGCGATAAAATCACCCTGCTATCATTATTTAGTAATTGCGGACGCGTACGTCTAAAATTAGTACGTTTAACCAACAAATCTAAATCTGCCTTTAACCATATACTTGTCGCACGTTGCAACACCATTTCACGCACAGCCGGTGTTATAAAAGCACCCTCGCCCGTAGAAATAACTTTAATTTCTGGTTCACTATCCAATAATCTTTCTATCACTGATTTTTCCGCGCGTCTAAATTCCTGTTCGCCATACATAGAAAAAATATCAACAACACTGCATCCTGCGGCAGCCTCTATTTCTTTATCAGAATCAACAAATGGAATTCCCAACGCACGCGACAACGCACGTCCAACCGATGTTTTACCTGCCCCCATCAGTCCAACCATAACAATAGGTTTATCTAACTTGATATGTGATTTTGTTCTCATACCGGGTATTTTAGCAAAAAAACTATAATTTTGACAATAAAAATTTCATATTAATCAAAAATATGATATAATACTCAGTATAGAGAAAAAGGAGCCTTGTATAATGTATAAAAGCAAATTATTTTTAACCAGCATTGCCCTTGCCGGCTTATTCGGTATATCTGGCACTGCACACGCAACACATTTGTACACCAGTAACATCAGTGCAATGAATATCAATATGTTATCTGAACAAATGATGTCTTATACACATCAAGGTGAAAATATATCTGATTTTATTCCTGTAAAATATGGTATCATGACTCGACTGGACGAATACGGCGACAATGGTATCAGAACAGAAAAAACATTACTGGAATCTAATGAACCATTAGAAAAAAATGTATGGGCTAACCTTAAACACTTGAATACAGACACACAATACAATGACGACAACTCTAGACACAGTCGTATGTACATGGCTGCTATTGGGTTTAATACCAAAGACATAGAGTTAGCACATGGCGGAATTTCTTTTGGTACATTTTTAGGACACATTTCCGAAAACATTTCATCAATTACACCAAACGGATTCAGTTTCGGTGTATTTTCTCGTTATAAATACAACATATTCGATGTTACAGGCTTAATAAACAATGGCTCTATCAACAAAAATTCGTATCAAACAGAATTAAATCAATCATGGATTAACGCGGCATTGGACGCATCTATGAACATACGTCTTTCCGATATATTACTTATCAAACCACGTGTTTATGTCGGCTATACCAAGGTATCCACAGACAAAGATTTAAAAATCTATAACGACACCATTTCTGCCAAGAATTTTGAATTCGTAAACTTTGTTCCGTCTGCAGAAATATACACTCGATTGGATAAAGATTTTTATGCCGCAATTTCGGCTAAATACGTTTCCATTGATGGCAACACAGACAAAAACGTTTATGCAAACGGCACTTTTATAGGCAAAACATCCTCTCAAAATTATGCAGAACTAGGATTAAATCTGGAATATGATATAAACCCGGTTATATTGACTGGTGGCATCCGTAAACAATTTGAAGGATTTGACGGATGGGCTGGCGATATTTCTATAAAATATACATTCTAATAAAAAACACCCATTTGGGTGTTTTTTTATTTAACTTAATTTAATGCTGCTAACTGCTCTAATTGATCTGCAGATATCAACGCATCAATCATTTCATCCAGACCTTCGCCACCTGCCAAAATATCATCTAACTTATATAAAGTCAGTTTAATACGATGGTCAGTCACACGTTGTTCTGGAAAATTATATGTCCTAATCTTTTCACTACGGTCCCCTGACCCGACCATACTCCGTCTTGAACTATTACTTTCGTTTTGCTGTTCAAGTCTTTGTTTTTCGTATAATTTTGACCGCAACACCGCCATAGCTGATGCTTTGTTTTGAAACTGCGAACGTTCATTTTGACACGTCACAACAATACCAGACGGAAAGTGCGTAATACGAATTGCACTATCAGTTTTATTAACATGCTGACCACCCGCACCAGACGCACGAAAAACATCGATACGAATATCTTTATCTTCAATTACAACATCAATCTCTTTGGCTTCGGGCATAACCGCAACCGATGCAGCAGATGTATGAATACGACCACTGGCTTCGGTTTCTGGAACACGTTGCACACGATGTATCCCAGATTCAAATTTCATACGTGCATAAGCACCCACCCCATCAATTTTGAATACAATTTCCTTATATCCATGCAATGACGTAGGGTTTTCTTCGATAACTTCGACCTGCCACCCCTTACGCAAAGCATATGATTTATATTGATTATATAAATCGCCAGCAAACAATGCAGATTCTTCACCACCAACACCAGCACGAATTTCCATAATAACACTATTATCATCTGCATCATCACGTGGCAACAACGCAATTTGCAAACGACGTTCTATATCCGGCAAAGCAGCCTTTAATTCCGCCATTTGTTCAACCGCCATCGAATGAAATTCAGGATCATGTTGCAACTCTTCCGCATCAGCAATACCCTTTGTGGTTTGAAAATATTCATCAATCAAAGGCAACAATTCTGACAATCTGGAATATTCTTTGGACAATTTTGTTAACTCATCCCCAGAAACATTTCCAGAATTCATCAATCCACTAATTTCATCTGCACGTTTTTGAATATCGCGCAATTTGCTTTCTATAATCATATTAAGCTACCTTTATCAATTTTATTGCATCCGCCAAAGACAAACTTTGTTGTTCACCCGTCTGCATATTTTTAAGTGCAACAAGTTGATTTTCAGATTCATTATCGCCAATTATCATACTGAATCTGGCACAAATTTTATCAGCATATTCAATCTGGTTTTTGAACTTTTTATCTGTATCCAAATATGATACAGCAGCAATATTTTCAGCACGCAAAGCATTTACAATACGTGAAGCATAACCAACATTATTATCACCCATAACCAATACAGCAACATCTATTGGGTTTTCAAACTGTGTTAAATCTATTTGATTATTTTCCAGCATAGCAGCAAATATTCTTGAAAAACCTATTGCTGCACCAACACCAATAATCTTGGTTTTTGAAAATTTACCTACCAAATCAGCATAACGCCCACCACCCGCGGCCGTTCCTAACTCTGGATGATTAACCAATTTAAATTCAAACACCAATCCTGTATAATACGCCAAACCACGTGTAATAGACAAATCTATTTTAGCATTTGAAACTTCCATTTCCTCTAAAACTTTCATAAATCCAGTTAATTCAGAAATAGCCGCATCTAACTTATCAGATTTGTTTACAAATTGTGTATAACCATTTGTAAATACAGATTTTATCGTATTTTCTTTATCTGTATTTCCTAAAGCATCTTTTAATCCCTCGGCAAAATCTTCATCACCCATTTTGTCCTTTTTATCAATCAAGACAAAAACTTCTTTTTTCTGTTCAGGATTCATTTCTAAATAATCAAATAACGCATCCCAGAATGGGCGACTGCCAACCAAAACAATATTTGGCCCAATAAATTCTTTTACCGAATCCAAAGCGCGACCAATTACAGAAATAATTTCTGCATCATAATTTGTTGATAAAGAATTTATCCCCATAATATCTAAATCCATCTGGTAAAATTCGCGATAACGACCACGTTGGGCGCGCTCACCACGATACCGTTTGGAAAACTGTGATGCACGAAAAGGAAACACCAAATCATTCAGGTGCCCTGCCACGTAACGCGACAGACCAACTGTGCCATCATAACGCAACCCCATTTTGGTATCACCTTTTTGGAATAAAAACATCTGGGTTTCAATTTCATCCCAATTATCTTTATCCGTCAAAACCTCGGCACGTTCTATAGCAGGCAAATCCAGCATAGAAAACCCAGCCAGTTTCAAAACATTTTGCATACGCACCGCACAAGTATCAAAACAACGTTGTTGTGCAGGTAATAATTCTATAAACCCTGATAACGGTTTAGTAGGTTTTAAATCCATAATATATATCCCTTGGTTTTATAATTTAATTAGAATTTTCGAACTTTATTATATCATAAAAATGATAAAGACGCTAGAAACACACACCCATACGGGCGTGATGCAAAACACAAACAAAATATATTTTTTTACTACTCATACCAGACAGTCTAACAACAAAACATGAAAAAATCAACTAAAAATAACGATGTAGTGATGCACCGTTTTGATTCAACCACCTTTTTGCACGTTCTACACCAAAACCATATAATTCTGAAACCTGGTGCCAAAATGCCGGTGAATGATCCATATGTTTTTTATGTGCCAATTCATGCATAACAACATACCGCATAACCGGCACCGGTGCAAAAGCCAATCGCCACGAAAAAGACATTGTCCCAGTTGATGAACAACTGCCCCAACGAGATGTCGTATCACGCAACGCGATACGTGCCGGCCAAAATTCACGCGGGGTTGATTTTATAATTTCTTTGATAGATTTTAACAACTCTGCCTTGATAACATCACGCACCCTGCGTTCAAACATATCTGGGGTTCCGCCAACAAATAAAGTCCATCGACCATTATCATTCATAATTAATTTATTAGATTTAGCATTCTGATTCCAAACCAACAAAACTTGTCTATCTAAAAATTCTATTTCATCCCCGTCATGCACGACACATTTTTCTGGTACTGCCGCAAAAATTTTTTCAACCCATTTACGTTTAGATTCCAAAAATTTAATCGCGTGTGATTCAGAAACAAAAAAAGGTTTTGATATATGTAATTCTTTTACCGGACATGTTTTAGGTCGCAAAACAATATTACGAGCACCACGTCTGGATTCTATCACCACCGGCACATTTTCCCCACTATCACAAACAAACACATACCCTGACATAACAACCAACATTATTTCATTTTTTTACAAATATCCGCAGCAACCAAATCAACATCAAATCCCATAGATTTTATTACCGTCGCACCATCACCAGACATACCAAAATCATCAATACCTACAACAGCATCAGCAAATTCAAACCAAGGTGCCGACGCACTTGCCTCGATTGCGACAACAAAACCACGCAATAAATCTTTTTGGAATTTCATACTTGTGGCACGAAAACGTTCAACTGAAGGCATTGAAACCACCTGCACCGAAGGCCCGATTTTTTTAGCAACCGCCACAGCAAATGGCACCTCGGCCCCTGTTGCAATTAACGTTAATCTAATTCGCCTTGCTTTTGCTGGATAAATAACATATGCACCACCAGATAAATCTGTACCACGCGGTGTCTTTATCTGTTCGAATTTCTGTCGTGATAAAATAATTGCCGATGGATGAACAGTATCTGTCAAAGCCGTCTGCCACGCCCATACAACCTCGGTCTTGTTACATGGTCGTAAAACATTTAATCCAGGAATTAAACGTAACGATGCCAACTGTTCCACAGGTTGATGCGTTGGTCCATCTTGTCCAACAGCAACACTATCATGACTAAACAAATAAATCACTGGCAACTTTGACATTGACGCAATACGAATTGCCGGACGCATATAATCAGAAAACACCAAAAAAGTCGACCCATATGAACGAACATTACCAACACACAATCCATTCATTATCCCAGCCATCGCATGTTCACGCACGCCATAATTTATATAATTACCTGAAAAATCTTTTTCATTAATTGGCTTTGATTTTGCAACACATGCGCCTGTATTTTTACCTAAATCAGCACTGCCACCAATCAAATTCATACCATGTTCGAATAACAAATTTAAATATTGCCCAGACAACTCTCGGGTAGAAATGATATCTTCATCATTTTCAAATTTTGGGCTTGGCACAATTGTATGTACTTTTTGCGTTTTATGTAAAACCGTTCCCGCAGCAACCTGCCCCCACATTGCTTCGCCACGTCCAGACACAAATTGCCGCATTAATTTCAACATTTCAGTATCTTTGATTGCCAATCCGTGTGCATCTGATTTGCCTGCCAATGTTGATCCAGCCCCCAAAACAGTTTTAACCTGAACAAAAACAGGATGTTCAGAACGACGAGAATCAATCAAAACACGATTTAATCTATTAAAATCATTTACATTAACATCATTAATGACACGCCAACCTGCCGCCCTGACAACCCCAGGAATATCAACAGCCGTTTGTGCCACACCATCAATAGTTAAACCGTTATCATCCCATAACAACACCAAATTATCTAAACCATACCGCCCAGCAAACGCAATCGCTTCGAACGCGATTCCTTCGGACAAATCACCATCTGAACACAAGCAATAAACACGACCACCAGTACCACGAATTTTTTCAGCAAACGCCAATCCAACAGCATTTGCAACGCCCTGTCCCAAAGGTCCGGTTGTTGCATCAACTCCATCAATGCCTAATTCAGGATGTCCGGGCAACCCACCTATTTGACGAAAAGAATCCAGATTTCCAACCTTGTATCCCGCTAATTTCAACACTGCATACAACATTGCACTGCCATGTCCAGCAGACAAAACAAATCTGTCCAATCCTGGACGCAAAAAATTAGCATAAATTGTCGTCACAATATTTGAAGCGCTTAAAATAATTCCGATATGTCCGCTGTGTGCACAATGTACCGTATGCAAGGCTAATGCCCGCACAGCATTTGACATTTCCATTAAATCATTGGCATTGAATCTCATAATATGATATTATAACATAAAGTTAAGGGTAATAAAATGATAAAAATTTGGACAGATGGATCTTGCCTTGGCAACCCTGGACCTGGGGGATGGGCATTCATAGTAACGGATGGAAAAAATATTGCAGAACGCAATGGTGGCGAACCAGATACAACTAATAATCGTATGGAATTATCAGCCGTAATTGCTGCACTAATGGCGACAAAAAAACATACCGAGGTTGAAATTCATACCGACAGTCAATATGTTAAAAACGGTATGCAAACCTGGTTAAAAAATTGGAAGGCACGCGGTTGGAAAACAGCTGATAAAAAACCTGTAAAAAATCAAGACTTATGGATAAAACTGGACGAATTAGCCAGTCAAATAAAAATACATTGGATATGGGTTCGTGGCCATGATGGCGAAGAATTCAACGAACGTTGTGATGAACTGGCACGTGGATTTGCCGAATCGCTAAAATAACATACAACAAATTAAAAACCGCCAAATGGCGGTTTTGAATTTCTGGCGCGCCCAGAAGGATTCGAACCCTCAACCTTTTGATCCGTAGTCAAATGCTCTATCCAATTGAGCCATGGGCGCAA
>CAMOTP010000038.1 GCA_946625925.1 uncultured Alphaproteobacteria bacterium
TTTTTTTTATATGCATCTTAATTAATTTTTCCATATGTGAAATTGCCGATACCATGCTGATATTGGTTTTGTGTAAAACTATATTATGCCTTCCGCCTGTTTTTTCTATCTATAAAGTGTGGCAAATGGAATTAGTATAGAGCAATTTATATATGTATTGTATATAGTATAATGTTTATGTTGAATTTTGAAATTTTTGATTGTATAATCACCCGAGTTCAACGTTCAAAGGAAAAAAATATGTTTAAAAAAGAAAAAATCAAAGATTTACATTATTCTGTGACAGGTATGATTGCAGCTGATGAATTGCAAAAAGCTGCTGACGAAATTTTAACTGAATATGGTAAAAAGGCTAAAATGCCTGGTTTCCGTGCAGGACATGTTCCTCTTTCTGTATTGCGTCAAAAATATAATGCTTCGGCAATGAGTGAAGCTATTGATAAATTGATGAATCGTGATTTGAATGATTATTTGCAAGAAAAGAAAGTTCGTTTGGCAGGAAATCCCAAGGCTGATTTGGTAAAATGGGAAATGGGCACAGATGCAGAATATTCTTTGGAATTTGATATTTTGCCAGAATTACCAGAATTTGATTTAAGTAAATTTACTGTGACAAAACCTGTTGCGGAATTGGATGAAAAAGAAGTTGAAAAGGCGGTTGAAAATTTGCGTCGCAGTCGTAGTACTGCTGAAAAGCAAGATGATAAATACAAAGCCAAAGATGGCGATACAGCAGTTATCGATTTCAAGGGATTTGTAGGTAAAGAAGCATTTGAAGGTGGCGAGGCATCTAAACATCATCTGATTTTGGGTTCTGGTGCGTTTATTCCTGGTTTCGAAGATCAGATTATTGGTCATAAAGCAGGTGATAAATTCGATGTAAATGTTAAATTTCCTGCCGATTATCACGCGGAAAAGTTGGCTGGTAAAGATGCACGTTTCGAAGTTCTTGTACACGAAGTTCGTAAACACATTTTGCCAGAATTAAGTGATGAATTTGCAAAAACAGTTGGTTCTGAAAGTGTTGAAAAATTAAAACAACACATTCGTGATATTTTGAACGAACAATATGCTGATGCGGCACAACGTGCTATGCGTAATGAATTGTTGGATGTGTTGGGTGATAAGGTAAAGTTAGATTTGCCACAAAACTTGGTCGAACAAGAATTGGCAATGGCTAAATCAGAACACGAACATCATAATGCTGAACATGGTCATGAACACAAATGGGATGAAAAAGCAGAAACCAAAGAAGCGGAACGTCGTGTTAAATTGGGCTTGATTTTGGCAGAATGGGGTAACAAGAATAAAGTAGAGGTGACTCGTGATGATTTGCAACAAGCAATTTGGGCCGAGGCATCCAGATATCCAGATCCAAAACAAGTGTTTGAATTTTATAATAAAAATCCTAATGCTTTGGCTATGTTGCGTGGAATGTTGTTTGAACGCAAGGCTTTGGATGAAATGTTGAAAAATGTTAAAACCAAAGAAAAAACAGTTAAAGCCGAAGAATTGTTTAAACAAGCAGAAGTAAGATAATGGTTCTGTATGGTAATTAAAAACTCTGGTGTAAAAGCCAGAGTTTTTTATTTTTAATCTTTTGCGTTTTTGATTTCCATTGTGTCCAGTAATTCATCCAATTTACGTAATGAACTGTTTTGGCAACCGCGACCACGCCAAGATAGAATTTCTTGACCTGTTTTTTGTTCAACGATTGATACGTTAAAATTCCACCACCAAAATCCATTAAACATACACCATATTGGACGCAAAATTTCTGTGCGTTCTTGAACGCGAACAGAATATTTTGCATCGTATGGAATCGTGTAAGTTTCCATATCTAGATTATCCGAATCAGATGTTTTGGTTAAACGACCAACATGAACGTTATAGTTTCTATTTTGCAAAGCGAGTTTTACTGATCTTTTCATTGAATATCCACCACGTGAAACAAAAATTTTTTGTGTTGGATTTAATGAGTTTGGTTTGACATAAACACTGTTGCAAGCAGTCAAGCCCAATAACGATAAAATGGCAATTACACGAAACATTTTGCCTTCCTTGATAATTAATGGCGCACCCGGCGCGATTCGAACGCGCAATCCCCACCTTCGGAGGGTGGTGCTTTATCCAGTTAAGCCACGGGTGCGTATAAATACAGTTAAATTATAAAAGGAAACCCATAAAAATCAATGTTTTTATAGTTATTTATCCCATTTGTTGCCAATAGTGTATTCTGCAACCAATGGTACAGACAATTTGTAAATGTTTTCCATTTTATCTTTTATCTGTTTTGCGAATTGTTCGGCATAGTCTGTATCGCATTCAAATATAATTTCATCGTGAACTTGTAAAATAATTTTTATTTTATCGGAATTAGGGTGTACGATATCGCGTGCAATTTCGACCATTGCTAATCGCATTAGGTCCGCTTCGAAACCTTGAATTGGGGCGTTTATTGCTGCGCGCAAAGCATATTGTTTTTGACGTGCATTATTTATTTCTGGTAATTCTATTCTGCGTCCCCAAGGTGTATAAACACATTTGTTGTCGATTGCAAATTGTTTGGTTTCTTCGATGTATTTGCGTACCTGGGGCAGTCCTGCCATATATGCATCAATGATTTTTTTGGCCTCGTCACGCGAAACACCCAGTTGTGCCGCCAATCCAAAAGATGATATGCCGTATATAATTGAAAAGTTTACGGTTTTTGCAGCGCGTCGTTGTGATTTGCTGACATGTTCTGATTCTGGGATATTAAATATTTTGCGTGCTGTTTGCTCGTGTATGTCGGCACCATTGTTAAATGTTTCTTTGAAAGTTGTGACATCTGCGACATCAGCCAATAATCTTAATTGAATTTGAGAATAATCTACAGAAATCAGCATGCGACCCTGTGGCGCAACAAAACATTTTCTGATTTCAGAACCTAAATCGGTGCGGGCAGGTATGTTTTGCAGGTTTGGATCACGACTGGACAGGCGACCTGTATTTGTACTGGTTTGAATATATGTTGTATGAATACGGCCATCGCCTGCGATTTGTTTTGGTAATGCATCTGCATATGTGCCAGCCAATTTTGCAATAGAACGCCAATTCAAAATTTTTTCGATTATTGGATGTTCATCAATCAAGTCGTTCAAACTATCGGCATCTGTTGAGCGTTTTTTGTTTGCGGGCAATTGTAATTCATCAAATAAAATTACCCCCAATTGTTTTGGACTGGCAATATTAAATTCATGACCAGCCAAATCCCAAATTTCGTTTTGCAGATTTTCCAGTTGTGTGTGGAATACGTTCGATAAGTTTTGTAATCCTTGTCGATTGACTAAAACACCGTTTCGTTCCATTTCTGTTAAAACAGGCATCAACGGTTTGTCGCAAGAATCGTACAGTTGTTTTAGTTTTTTATTTGAATCCAGTTCTGGTCGCATTAATTCATATAATGCAAAACAAACACATGAATCTTCGGCAGCATATGGTGTGGCATGCGCAATGTCAACATATGCAAAGTTGCGTAATGAATCAGGTAATTCAGGTGGAAATAATGATGCAAATTTGATGTTTTCGTGATTTAGGTATTTTAATGCTAATTCATCCAGCCCATGTCCATGTAATGTTCCATGTAAAATATAAGATAACAGCATAGTATCATCAACAGGTGTAATTTTTGATATATCAATACCTGTATTTGCAAATATATGCATATCATATTTAAAATTGTGTCCTATTTTAATAATATCTGGATTTTGGAAAATAGGCATAATTTTTGCGAAAACATCATTTACAGATAATTGTTCAGGGGCAGGGGTATCGATACCAAATAAATCATTAGATTTTGTAATATGATGTAATGGGATGTATGCACCATGTGTGGAATCATATGCCAACGATATTCCAACAATTTGTGCTGTCATGGTATCAATACCGTTTGTTTCCGTATCAACAGCAACAATGTTTTTTATATGTGATAGGAATTTTTCCAACGCATCCATATTTGAAATGGTTTCAAATTGCATTTCTGGTAAAGATACAATTTTGTTTTCTGGTTTTGGTGTGCCAGGCACAGGACACGCAGATGCGGCATATTCAAAAGTCGTTTGTTTTGTTGCGTCATATTTTTCGATTGGAAATAATTTTTGAATTTTTTCAGCCAACGATGAACTTTCGATTTCTGTTTTAACGAATTGTAATGCGCTGGGGGTGTTGAATACAAAAGGTTTTAATTCCAGCCCAGATAAATCAACATCAGATTTTAATGTGACCAGTTGTTTTGATATGTATGCTAATTCGCGACCATCGATTAACAAGTTTCGAACGCGTTCGTTTTTGATGTCATCCAAATGTGAATATATTCCATCCAGTGTGTCAAATTGCGAAATTAATTCTGCGGCTTTTTTAGGCCCAATACCATGAACCCCGGGGACGTTGTCGGACGAATCACCAATCAGACTTTGTGCATCAATAACCTGGGATGGTTTTACACCAAATTTTTCGAATACACCAGCCTCGTGAATTTCGGTTTGTTTCATACCGTCGTATAAAAATACGCATGGTGAAACCAGTTGCATTAAATCTTTATCACTGGTGATGATTCTGGTTTTATCGTGTAAATCACAGAACTTTTTTGCCAATGTTGCGATAACATCGTCGGCTTCGACCCCGGGGATACATAATACCGGCATACCAATAGCCGCCATTGCATTGCGTACCATAAAACTTTGTGATATTAAATCAGCCGGTGTTTCATCACGATTGGCCTTGTATTCAGGATAAATGTTTTGACGGAAAGTTTGACGCGATGCATCAAAAACACAGACAAAATAATCGTCATGTTTTGCGGTTGCCAATATGGGCAGAATCATATTTAAAAATCCATATACCGCCCCAGTCGGTTTCCCGTCAGATCGCGTCAAACGAGAGTGCACACCGTAATATGCACGAAACAATAAAGAATTTCCGTCAACCAGTGTTAACATTTTATCCGATTCGTTTGTTTTTAGAATACGTATCTTAATTTCAAACGTGCATCATATTGGAACAAATCAGGCTTTGCTGTGCCGATTTCTGTAAAGTTTGGTGCATACAATGCGCGACCTTCGATATCGAATTTAATTGGCATTGCCAATATATCAAATGTCAAACCCAACATACCCTGGTAAGCCACAGATGATTTGATGTCGTATTTAACATGTGAATAATCCACGTCACCACCAAATACAGAACCAACACCAACACCGACATATGGGTGAATCATTGTTGATAACATTTTGAAATATGCGTTCAACATTGCATTATTAGTAGAAAATTTGTCGTTCATGATGTGGTTATATTCGGCCTCGACCCGCAACAATGGGATATCAATACCAAATATTGCACCAAAAGAATTAGCCGCATATGCTCTGCTGTGATCTTCTTGGTAAACTGCGGAACCACCAGCGGCAAACATACCACCCAAATAAACATCCATTACCGGATTAGCAGATGCCGAGCCCGTAATTACACCCGCCAACAGCCCAGATAAAAAAATTTTTGAATTTAATTTCATTTTTTTCTCCTTTGTATGATATTATATTAAAAAAAGGGTTGATATTATGCAAGAAAATAAACCGATTTTAATTGTTGGATTGGGAAATCCTGGTTCGGAATATACAAATACGCGTCATAATGTTGGATTTATGGCCGTGGACGTTTTGGTGGGTGGGGACGCATCATGGAAGACTGAAAAAAATGCGCTGACCACACGTGGTGAAATTTCCGGTCATTCGGTTATATTTGTAAAACCCCAGACATATATGAATGACAGTGGTCGTGCGGTTTTGGCATTAATGACATTTTATAAAATACCATTGGAAAATTTAATTGTAATTCACGATGATATGGATTTGCCAAATGGAAAGATCCGTGAAAAAGTCGGTGGTGGCAGTGCGGGGCACAATGGAATTAAATCTATTGATGCCGCGGTTGGCAACGAATATAAAAGAATTAGAATAGGCATTGGTCATCCGCGTGATTATAATTTACCAATGGACCCATCTGATTGGGTTTTGGGTCGTTTTACCCCGGAACAATTATCAGAAATACAAAAAACAATCAGTAAAATTGTTGTGTTATAATAATGGTTATCAGTGAATATCGGCAGAGTATCCATTATGCTGGTTTGGTATTGAATTTAGGTAAAAGCAATGTTTCCCATTAGTTAGGTCTAATGTTCTGGAAGTAGATGTAGATGTATCTATACAAAATTTTGCATTAGATTTAATTTTACAATCGGATAATTGGGTGGAACCGGTTGCATCGGTTGTTGCACCATTTGGACAACGGGCACAAGATGAATTTCCGTTGCCATAAAACCCAATATTGCATTTGCATTGTGTGTTTTCGGTGGGGGACGGACTTGCGTTTTCGGGACATTGGGCACAATGGGATTGGTTGGTGTCGGGATCCTGAACAATGTGGAGTGGTGTATCACATGTACATACACCATCAGTAAGGGTGGCGTAGTCAGGACAATCGCATTGTACACGGGGACTACCTTTCTGACCATAATAAGTGTTTACAAATGCGTCTGTGTTGCAATCTGGACAGATGTTGATCTGAAAATCTTGTAGTCCATAATTATTGGAAACTAACGTACCGTTATCACCACATATACCACAGAAATAAACCGGTTGGGTGTCGGTTGCGGATGCGGTTGTTTGTATTAAATATTTGCCAGGACCACAGGGGTTTTTGGCGATGCCGTTGCTACCCGTGAAACATTCGTTAATATATAGTGCCTCGCCCTGCATGTTTGGGACGGTTGTACTATTATTAGGATGGTAATAATTGCGATACGATACTGTATCATTTGGGCATGGTAAACAGTTTTCACCGTCATTATCGCGGAAAAATCCCTCATCGCATTTCCATGGACATGATGATTGATTATAACTTTGTTCTGCTATTGGTAGTGCGCTTTTCCCACTTTCTGAGGAATACGTGGTATTATCACATGGTATGCATCCATTTGAGTTGGTGCCACCAGGGTTATATTCACCAGGAACACAATCTCTGCATTCTGAAACAGAAAATTCATCGTCTGGGTCGGCTTCTTCCCAATGGCAACCGGGAGTTTGATTGCAAAGAGTGGACCCTAGGCCTTCACATGCACTAGGAGTTGAGTCAGCAAATGATGGAATGCATAAAAATATGCTGAATAAAAATGAAAATATAAATTTCA
>CAMOTP010000039.1 GCA_946625925.1 uncultured Alphaproteobacteria bacterium
TTAAAATGAAAAAATTAATCTGTGCATTATTAGGATTATTTATATCTGTATCTGCATTTGCAGATGGAATAACGTCATATGGAATTGATGCTGGTTATAATAAAGTGTCATCATCAGAATTGTGGGTGCCACGGTACTTTTTTACAAATTTGAAACCTGCGGGTCCATTGACTCAGGATGCAATAGATGCAATGATTGCAAAGTATGATGAGTTGGCAGCAACCGAAGATGTAGTTGGAAAGACATCTGTTGGTGATGAGTATTTTATTTATCAAGATGGAACGGAACCATTAACGGTTACGGATTTGAATGAAATTTGTTTGGCAGGTGGAATTAAACAAAAATCTGATTGTGGAACTTATGTTGTAAATCCTATACGTGCATTTTTGGGACGTATACCATTTCATAATGTATGTTTGGGTGCTATTACTGGTGGCACACAGCATTGTGTTGATAATGTTTTTACGACAGAGTATGATGTCCGGATGCGCGGTGAATGGCATAATGCTAGACAGGAAATAGCAGAAGGGATAGAGCCTCATATAAATTTCCATAGTTCAGATCTTGTGACAGATATGGCGAATGATAGGTATAGATATGATCGTACAGTGACAAGAGAATCTGATAAATCATATGCTCAAGATGTCAAAGTTGCAGAATGGACTGCGTTTGGTTTTGCGATAGAATATGCCAGATTGCATGGGCATAGTGTTGTATGTAGTTCAACAGTACAGAATGATTTTATAAATTGCACCACGCCAGATAATAAACATTTTTATACATTTAAATTTGCTAGTGCACACGAAGATAAGTTAAATAATCATGGTATAGAAAGAGGTATTTGTGCCCTGTTTGAAACGGGGTATCATAGGTTACCAAATAGGTACGAACACCCGTATTGTGATTTGAATTGTTCTGATGGAACAACAGCAGGTAAGATTATACCAAAGTTTTCTGTGGGTAGGGTGTTTGCATATAATATAGATTCATCAAAAGTTTGTGTTTTAGATAATATGGAAAATTATATGTATAAGGATGATATAAAAACTTATCCTGATTATGAATATATGTCATATAGTTTTTCTGAAATACAGACTGTATTGGATGTTCAGTTGGTGAAAACATTGCGTAAGTATGTTGAAGCCCAAGGAATAGATGTTGAATCTTTTGATTGTGAATATGATGCGCAAAGACTGGCGGAACGTTATGAAAGTGTTCCTGTTTCAACGGATGAAATACTGAGATGTACTTTAAATGGTAAGCCTGTTGATTTTGTATTTGATGATTTGTACGAGGGTAAAGAGTGGGCTAAAGAAATTGGCAAGTCAGGTATGAAATGTATGTTGTTGCCACGATATGGTGGCGGAACAGCATCATTTGACGGTAAGTTTTGTACTGGCCCAGATAAAAATCAGTGTACTGAATTGGGTAAAAAGGTTGCAGGTGGAACACATTGGGATGAAGATGCTGGTAAGTGTGTATTAAATGATGCTGCTGCTGTGAAAAAAATACAAACAATAGCGGTTGTTGTTGGCGGAACTGTGTTTGTTGCTGGGGTAACAGTGTTAAGTGGTGGTACTTTGGGTGTTGTGTTTTTGGAAGCTGGTGCAGGTTTGGCGGCTGATGTGTTAATAAATGCATTGGAACGCATAGAAGAAACTATGGATCATCAGGCTGCTAAAGATTTGGTCACAAAATTGCGTAATTGTAGTATCTCTTTGAAACGAGAAGAGCAGGGTGTTTGTTCTGCTGCCCAGAAATCTTGTGTCCAAGACGTAATGGCGGATGGTTTGGCGTTGGCAATGGAGTTTGGTGATAATTTGAGTGATGAGGACCTTAAAGGTATAGATGATTTGATGGAATATACAGAGCCTTGTTGGGATTCAACAGTTGTAAAAAATGCAATTGAAATGGAACCAGATCATGCCGCAATTTTACAGGGAAAGCATAAATGGGTAAATTGGGGAATTACAGTTGTTGCTCTTGGAACAGTATTCTTTAATCCTCGGTCTGCTTTGGCTAAGGTAGGTAAATATAAAAGGTTAGAAAAAATATTTGAAAAAGCTGGTGCGAAATTGATCAGAACGCAGGATGTTACTGTTTTAAGGGGTGGAAAAACAGTAACTGTGAATAGAATAGATTTAGGCGGTGTTTATGGTGATAAAGCCGTTGAAAATATACTGAAACAGCTTGAAAAACGTGGTATTCGATATGTAGATTATTCTAAAGTGCAAAATTTAAATAAGGATAGTTTTAAGGCTTTGCTGAACAGAAGTGATAGAGCCGCTTTTGATGCTTTAACAAATCAAGACGAAGTGTTGAAAGCAGTTAATGAAGAATTAGCCACTATGCAGAATTATATAGATTTTTCTAATAAATGGCATGGTGGATTGCCGGATATCGGGATAACTGTTGATAAGTTGGGGTATAAAGCTACTATTATGGCAAATGCGACTGAAAAGGCTGAATTTATGCAAAGAGTTAGGTCCGCGGGTATGACGTGGATAATGCTTAATGCTGCTGATGAGGCGGGAACTGCCGGGTGGAGCTTGTTGTTTGGAAATAAAAGTAATAATGGTAATAACCCTGGAACCAATCCGAATAACCCTGGAACAAACCCAGGCGAACCGGGTGATGGTGGAACAACTAATTCTGGGGGGGATAATGGCGTTGGTCGTGTTGTACAATTTGATATTGATACGGTGGATGGGCAATTAAAAGCTCGTCCTGTAAACAGTGGTAATGAAGCAGTGGAAGATAATACTCAGAGTGGACAAGTAGGTGATGATGGAGATCATTTAATTGATGATATAGATGAAATGATTAGACGATCGGGAGGGCAATAATATTGTGAAGTGGGGTTCGTTATTAAACGAACCCTGTTTTTTTTAATCTATTGTTTTTTGTGTGTTTTTTATTTTGTTTGTGTTGGCGTGTGCGGTATTCTGGGTAAAATTTGTTGCGCCACCCAAAAATCAGCGGTTTTTTCGTGAATTTTTCTTGACAATTTTATATCTTGCGTTTATACTGGGTTTGCTTTCCGTGTAAATAAGGAAAGTGAAAAAAACACAGAAAACCGCGCCTGGGGCAGATTTATAACCGGATGCTTGCATTCGGAATAATTCTGAGTAGGGTGGTTTTATGTAAACAAAAAGTAAAGTAAAAACAAAGAGATTTTGAATGCCAACAGTAAATCAACTGATTCGGAAACCTCGTAAAAGAAAAGTAGTCAAAAGTACTGCTCCTGATATGATGGAAAGTCCACAAAAACGTGGTGTGTGCACTCGTGTGTATACTACAACACCAAAAAAACCTAACTCTGCTCAACGTAAAGTTGCCCGTGTGAAACTGGCAAATGGTCGTGAAGTGACTGCGTATATTCCTGGTGAAGGACATAATTTGCAGGAACACAGCGTGGTTATGATTCGTGGTGGTCGTGTAAAGGACTTGCCTGGTGTTAAATATCATATCATTCGTGGTGTTTTGGATACCAAAGGTGTCGAATCTAGAAAACAAGGTCGCTCTTTATATGGGGCAAAAGCTAAAAAATAAACATCTATGATTTATAGATGAGTAATCCGGTTATCGGGTGAAGAAATAAAGGATAGAAATATGTCAAGACGTAAAGCTGCAACAAAGCGTGAAATTTTGCCAGATTCAAAATATAATAATCTGGTTGTTGCAAAATGTATCAATGTTGTTATGTGGGATGGTAAAAAAGAAGTTGCCGAAAACATTGTTTATGGTGCATTGGATAAATTAAAAACATTGGCCAAAGATGGTAAAGATGAATTGGGTTTGTTCTTGGAAGCGGTCGATGCTTTGAAACCATCTGTCGAAGTAAAAGGTCGTCGTGTTGGTGGTGCAACTTATCAGGTTCCTGTGGAAGTTCGCCCAGAACGTCAACAAACATTGGCTTTGCGTTGGTTGGTTATGTTTGCGCGTAAACGTGGTGAACGTTCTATGCAAGAACGTTTGTTCGCGGAATTGCGTGATGCTTTGAATGGCCAAGGTGGTGCATTTAAAAAGAAAATTGACACACACAAGATGGCAGAAGCGAATAAGGCTTTTGCTCATTTCCGTTGGTAATAATATAAAAGAAAAGGAAAGACAATGTCTGTTGGAAAAACCGCCCCTTTGCATATGTACCGTAACATAGGAATTATGGCACATATTGACGCTGGTAAAACTACAACATCTGAACGTATTTTGTTCTATACTGGTAAAACATATAAAATTGGTGAAGTGCACGATGGTGCTGCTACTATGGACTGGATGGTTCAGGAACAAGAACGCGGTATTACAATTACATCTGCTGCGACAACTTGTTTTTGGCGTGATCATCGTATTAATTTGATTGATACCCCGGGACACGTGGACTTTACTATGGAAGTAGAACGTTCTTTGCGTGTTTTGGACGGTGCTGTCGCTGTGTTTGAATCTGTGTCTGGTGTGCAACCACAATCTGAAACGGTTTGGCGTCAGGCTGATCGTTATAATGTTCCGCGTATTTGTTTTGTAAACAAAATGGATAGAACTGGTGCAAACTTCTTCCGTTGTGTTGATATGTTCCGTGAACGTTTAGGTGCAAATCCATTGGTTTTGAATTTCCCAATTGGTCAAGAAGCAGAGTTCAAGGGTGTTGTCGATGTTTTGGAAATGAAGGGATTGATTTGGGAAGATGAAACAGGTTCACATCCAAAGACAGTTGAAATCCCAGAAGATTTGAAAGCTAAAGCAGAAGAATTACACAATAAATTGATTGAAGAAGCCGTTACCCAAGATGATGCTGTTATGGAAGCATACATGGAAGGCAAAGTTCCAGATATTGATACAATTAAAAAATTGATTCGTAAGGGAACAATTAATCAAAGCTTTAATCCTGTATTGTGTGGAACTGCATTTAAGAATAAAGGTGTTCAACCATTGTTGGATGCGATTGTTGATTATTTGCCATCACCATTAGATATTCCTGCTATTAAAGGAACAAAAATGGATGGTGTAACACCTGATGAACGTCATGCTGATCCAAAAGAACCATTTAGTGCATTGGCATTTAAAGTTGCAAACGATCCATTCGTTGGTAATTTGATGTTTATCCGTATTTATTCTGGTAAATTGCAATCAGGTTCTTATATCTATAATTCTAACCGTGATAAACGTGAACGTGTCGGCCGTATGTTGTTGATGCACGCGAATACTCGTGAAGAAATCAAAGAAGCATCTGCTGGTGACATTATTACTTTGGTTGGTATGAAGGAAACAATTACAGGTGATACTTTGTGTGATGAATCAAATCCAATTATTTTGGAAAGTATCCATATTCCAGAACCAGTTATGTCTATTGCTGTGGAACCAAAAACAAAAGCTGATATTGAAAAGATGTCATTGGGTTTACAAGCATTGGCAAAAGAAGATCCTTCGTTCCGTGTTTCTGTGGATGAAGAATCTGGTCAAACAATTTTGTCTGGTGTTGGTGAATTGCATTTGGAAATTTTGGTCGACAGATTGTTACGTGAATTCAAGGTTGACGTTAATGTCGGTGAACCACGTATTGCATATCGTGAAACATTCCGCAAACCAGTTACCGAAGAATATACTCATAAGAAACAGTCTGGTGGTTCCGGTCAATACGCACAAGTTAAAATTGAATTTGAACCATTGGAACCAGGTAAGGGATATGAGTTTGAAAACAAGATTGTCGGTGGTGCGATTCCAAAAGAATACATCCCTGGCGTTGAAAAGGGTTTAAAGATAGCACAACAAACAGGTGTTTTGATTGGCTATCCGACTGTGGATTTCAAGGCAACATTAGTAGATGGTAAATATCACGAAGTTGACTCTAATGTGTTGTGCTTTGAAATTGCGGCGCGTGCTTGCTTCCGCGAAGCTATGAAGAAAGCATCGCCAAAATTATTGGAGCCGATTATGAAACTTTCGGTTAACACACCGGAAGAATACGTCGGTGACATTATCGGTGACTTGAACAGTCGTCGTGGTCAAATCAATGGTATCGAAACACAATTCGGCAACCAATTGATTTCTGCGTTTGTGCCGTTGGCAAATCTGTTCGGTTATGTCAAAACCTTGCGTTCTTTGTCCCAGGGGCGTGCAAATCCGTATATGGAATTGTCGCACTATGCCGAAGTTCCGCAAAATGTTGCTGACGAAGTAATAAAAAAGATGACAAAGTAAAAAAAGATTGCGATTTTTAAAATCTGGTTTATGATTGTGTTCGAAACTGGAATTTGAAAGTCAGTTTAACAAGAAGCCTATAAGGAGAAAACTATGGCAAAAGAAAAATATGTAAGAACAAAGCCACACGTCAATATTGGTACTATTGGTCACGTTGACCATGGTAAAACAACTTTGACAGCTGCTATCGTTCACTATTATGGTGTTGGTATTGATGCTCAAAAGGGTGTTGACCAAATCGATAATGCTCCAGAAGAAAAAGCACGTGGAATAACAATTAACACAGCACACGTTGAATATGAAACAGAACATCGTCACTATGCTCACGTTGACTGCCCAGGACACGCGGACTATGTTAAAAACATGATTACTGGTGCTGCACAAATGGACGGTGCTATTTTGGTTGTGGCTGCAACTGATGGTCCAATGCCTCAGACACGCGAACACATCTTGTTGGCACGTCAAGTGGGTATTCCAAAAATCGTTGTTTACTTGAACAAATGTGATTTGGCAAACGATCCAGAATTGTTGGAATTGGTTGAAATGGAAATTCGTGAATTGTTGTCTGCTAATGACTTTGATGGCGACAATGCTCCAATCATCCGTGGTTCTGCTATTTCTGCATTGGAAGAAAAATCTGATGGTTTGGGCAAAGAATCAATTGATGCTTTGTTGAAAGCTTGCGATGAATACATCCCAATGCCAGAACGTCCAATTGATAAACCTTTCTTGATGCCAATCGAAGACGTGTTCTCTATCACAGGTCGTGG
>CAMOTP010000040.1 GCA_946625925.1 uncultured Alphaproteobacteria bacterium
GGATGAAAATGGTAATAATATTGCCAGTACATACGCAACAAATACGAGTTTGACTTTGGCGGCAAATAATGCTGTTGCAACAGCTAATGCGTATACGGATACCCAGTTGTCTTTGGTGCGCGATGCATCATTGTCGGCAGCAAATGCTTATACTGATGAACGTATCGAACATTTGGACAAGAATTTGTCTGCTGGTGTTGCTGGTGCGGTTGCTTTGTCATCTGTTGCAGTATCCGGTGTTGAACGTGGTGAAGTATCAGTTGGTGCAGGGTATGGATACTTTAACGGTCAATCTGCAGCGGCATTTGGTGCAGCAATGGGATTATCAAACAGATGGTCTGTTAATGCTGGCGCTGGTGTGTCCAATGCGGATGTATCGTTCCGTGCAGGTACAAACTATAAATTCAAATTGTTCTAAAAGAAATTTGAGTTATCAAAAAACCGCTGATGAAATTCAGCGGTTTTTTATTGCAAACTTATGATTGTTTTATAAAATCATTTGCTAAAATTTTTGTCCTGGCATCTAATGCATTTTTAAATAATATTCCACGACCACCATGTTCGGTCCATTCGATTATATTTTCTTGGCGGTCATCAATTAGTAAGTCGGTTGCGCTGGGGTGTATCAATTCGCCTTTGGCGCCATCGCAAATAATTATATGTTTGATATCGAAAAATTCATTTAGATTTTTCAATATCCATTTGCGTTTTTCGTCTGCTATAAAATCGACGTATTGTTGGCCACCAATGAAATGTTTTGCACCAGGTGTTTTACTGAGAACAAAATTTTCGCCCATGTTTTGTGTTGTTAATAATAGTGTTTTAATGTTTGGCATTACTGGAATATCACTCCAAAAATTTTTATCTTGTTCAATATTTCGCCAAAATTGTTTTTTTGCAGCCTGTTTTTCTGGGGATAATTCTGCACTGGGATGATTTAAATCTGTATCATTTGGACGCATTGCATCAAAATGTGCCAAAACATTATCCATATCGAAATATATTTTCATCGATTTTCCTTTTGGGTTGTTAATAATATTATTGTTTATCTGGTTTTTAATTGTGTTGTAAAAAGGTTAAGTTTTTAATGTAATATCATATAATTGTCAGTATGTTTATAATATAACACAAATTTACGAGTTGTCTATTGTTTTTTGTTTTATAAAAAAATATATAAAGGTAATAGATTATTATGCGGCTTTTTTAATGCCTCGCTTTACATCGCGGATGTATTTACGCAAGTTGTCAATTGGAACCAATGTGCCATCCGTTTTTTGTGCGGACCAATAATCCCAACCATTAAAACTGACACTGTGTTGAATGCGAGCAGCCATAACATGAATTGATGCCTTGCCATATAATGTGTGTGCCAATTGTCCATCGTGGGTAATCATGACGCGTTCGCCACGTGGACTGACCAATGTCTGACCGACATAGAGTAGGCCAGATTCGATAAGTTCGCGGAAGGCAACACGAATTTCTTCGCGTTTTGGTTTTGATACCTCGATATCAGATAAATCAATTGCAACAGTATTTTGAACGCGTTCGCGTGCAGCGGCAACATATGTTTCATCTTTATCAATTCCGATAAATTGACGTCCTAATTCTTTGGCCGCAGCAGCGGTTGTGCCACTGCCCACAAATGGATCCAGAATAATATCACCAGGTTTGGTTGAAGATAATATTACACGACGCAGTAAATCGAGAGGTTTTTGTGTGTTATGTAAACTTTTTCCATCAGAACCCTTGATGCGTTCGTGACCCAGACATATATCCAAATTCCAATCGGAACGCATTTGTTTGCCACCATTTAATTTTTTCATTGTTTCGTAATTAAATGTGTATTTTCCTGTCTTGGTCGGTGTTGCCCAAATCAATGTTTCGTGTGCATTTGTAAATCTGGTGCCACGAAAATTCGGCATAGGATTTGTTTTTACCCAAACAATATCATTCAAAATCCAAAACCCCAGTTCTTGCATAATTGCACCGATTTGGAAAATGTTATGGTAAGAACCGATTGCCCACATTGCGCCTTCTGGTTTCAAAATACGTTTGCATTCAGATAACCAATCACGACAAAATTGATTGTATGCAGCTGGTGAATCAAAAGAATCCCAAGAATCACGAACAGCGCGTGCCGCAGTTTGATCTTCGGGGCGGTATAATGTTTTTTCGCCTAATTGTAAATTATACGGGGAATCAGCAAATATCGCATCAACAGATGCATCTGGCATTTGACGCATTAAATCTATGCAATCGCCAAACAAAATTTGGTTTAAATATTTGTCCATCTCTCTCGCAGTTCCCTATGCGACATATTTTATCATATTTTGAGGTGTTTTTTTTTGCGGTTTTATAAAAAAAATAAATAAAAAGTCTTGATTTTTTTGAAAAAAGCATTTTTTTAAAAAATTATATAAAAAAATATACTTTACACTTGGTTTTTTCATTGCTAAATTTATATGTGAAATGAGATGTCCTTACTGTAGTTCTACTGATAGTCGGGTGTTGGATTCCAGACCCGATATAGAAGACGCGATTATACGTCGTCGTCGTGTCTGTAATCAATGCGGTGCACGTTTTACAACGGTTGAACGCGTGCAGATGCGCGATTTAATGGTTCGCAAAAATAGTGGGAAATTGGAACCGTTTGATAGGGAAAAATTAGCACGCAGTATTAAGTTGGCGTGTCGTAATCGTGATGTGGGCGATGATCAAATTGAAAAATTGGTGACATCAATTCATCGTCGTTTGGAAACGGAAAATGCTGATGAAACGGTGACATCGGCTGCGGTTGGACAAATGGTATCGGATTCTTTATTGAATTTAGATCCAATCGCATTCGTGCGTTTTGTTTCTGTGTACCGCAAGTTTTCCAAGATTTCTGATTTTAAAAAGATTATAAATCAAATACCAGAGGCAGATGATGATGCCGTTGTGTGCAAATTACCAAAAACATCGCTGTTTTAAGATATGAAAAAATTGATTTCTATTTTTATTGCTTTGTTTTGTGTTGGCACCGCTTATGCCAAACCGGTTATTGGTATTTTGACAGATGCAGATGCAGAAATATACCAACAGATATTTATGTTGCAAGATAAAGAAAAAATCGATTCTGCAAAAAAATTAGATTCAAAAATTACTGATAAAATTTTGATGAACGAGGTTTTATATCAAAGATTTTTTTCTAAAACATATAGAACACGTGGTGTCGAGGTATCTGATTGGATGGGTAAATATTATGATATGCCCGGTGCAGAACGTGTTTCTAAATTGGCGAAAATAAAAAAGGTGAATGTTCGTAAGCCTGTTGTTTATTCTGTGTTAACAGGGAAGTCGCGTGGTGAAACAGCACAGAGTGAAACATGGACCACAAAAACATATCCTAAATCAGTCGATAAAAAAATAACATCTTTTAAGCGCGCGATTCGCAGTGGCAGTACAAAGCGTGCCCGTAATATATTGGAAGATAAAAGTTTCAAAAAAGCATTGACGTCAATTGATTATGGCCGTTTAGCAGGACGTTTGTCGTATATATATTATACCAATGGTGAATTAGAGTTGGCAAAAAAATGGGGATTTGTTGCAGCAGATGCAAACAGTGAATATGGTTTATGGACTATGGGACTGTTGTATTATAAAGAGGCAAAATACAGCGAGGCGGAAAAATATTTTAGTAAGATTTTGGAATTAAAACAGATTAATGATGCCAGAAAGATAGAAGCGGCATTTTGGGCGGGACGTTCGGCTGATGCAAATGATGATATGGATGCTGCCAAGAAATATTGGGAAATTGGTGCAGAGCGTCCAATGGCGTTTTATGGTGCTTTGTCTGCAACAATGTTGGGGCGGACCCCAGAATATGAATTTTTTGAACAAGATTGTACAGACGAAGATATTGAAGTTTTGCGTGAATTAAAATTGGGCAAGGTTGCATTGGCATTGTTGCAAGTCGGTCAAAATCAACGTGCAGAACAATATTTAAAATCGATGATTACATCACGTGCAACAGATAAAACACTGCACGCGATTAATTCTGTGGCAACGGCATTTGGGTTGCCTCGTGTGGCCATCCAGGTTTCTGGTGTTGTTCGTGATAGGGGAATTTTGGAAATTGATGATGATATCATTTATTCTGCACAGTATCCATTGCCTGATTGGGAACCTATGGGTGGTTGGTCAATTGACAGGGCTTTGTTATTTGCAATTACAAAACAGGAAAGTGGTTTCAGAACAACAGCAAAATCTGGGGTGGGGGCGAATGGTGTTATGCAATTGATGCCCGGAACTGCAAAATTAGTTGCACATAAAAACAAGGTTAAATGGTCTGATATGGATATGTCAAAACCTGAACATAATATGTTTTTGGGACAGCAATATATTGTTGATTTGTTGCAACAGCCGGTTATTGATAACAGTATTATTAAAATGCTGGCAGCATATAATGCGGGAATCGGGAATGTTGTTAAATTTGAAAAATCTTTTGATACATACGATCCGTTGTTATATATAGAAAGTTTTCCTGCGTATGAAACACGTGGTTATATAAAACGTGTTTTATCGAATTTATGGTTATATCGTGCACGTTTGAATCAACCGTTGACATCGATGCAAGAATTGGCAAACGGTCAATGGCCTCTATATAACAGCGAAGATGAATATGTACAACAACAAATAGAAAATCGTTTGTCGATATAAAATTATCTTTGATATTTTATCAAAATATATTGAATTGCTTTTAATAATGTTGCATCTGGGGTTATATCGGCCTCTTTATTTTTTGAAATTTCTGTACAATATATCTTTGCAATATCATGAATTTCTTGTGGGGTTACATGTTGTATAATATCTGTTAATGATTTATATTTGTCTTGGTAGTCATATAATTCTTTTTTAGTAGTTTTTGAAACATTGTTTGCTTGGAAACCAATATGTGCAAAAAAAAGTATAAGTGGAATATATAATAATGCCAAAAATTTTGTGTTATCGTTGTATGTTGTGTTTATTGCCAGAATACCATTGCCAATGCCGAATGCGTGCATAATCCATGATTGTATGCATGATGCAGTACGTTTTTGTTTGGTCAGTATGATTAAGACACGTGTTTTAATCAGCAGAGATGTTATGGCTTCTAAATCTTGTGGAGAACATTTTTTTAAATCATGAATTCGGATTTGTTCAGTTAGTTCTTTCATGTTTATTGCTTTTGTTTTATATTGCGTGCGATTTTTGCAATTTCATGTAATTGTTCAGGTAGTGAAATATTAAGTTTTTCCTGAATATTATCAATTTCTTTGCGCAATTTTTGTCTATATGTTTTGTGTGTATTTGATATGTTTCCTGAATTAAATCCGGCACCAGCAGCAATCGCTAATAATGCAACGTAAATGATTGCCATACCGTATCTTTGATTGTAAACATCTATTGCTGCCATTACGCCAAACGTGATTCCAATAGCGTGTTCTGTTCCAGAAATCAACTGCCAAATAATTTGTTTTTGTTTGGCGTTTTTTTCTTTTTTCTTCATAGGATCTAATAACAATGTATTAATATCATACAGGTCTTTTTGAGCCTGGTGAAGTGTTTCTGGAAAGGGTAAATCATTTACATACATAATGTTTATACCCCCAAAGAACCGCGCATTTGTTCCAACTGTCTGGCATGTATAATGTTTTCCATTTGTGTTGCAAAATCGACAGCAATGGTTTTGTTGCTTTTTGTTTGTTGTGTTTGTTTTTTTACAGCAATGGCTTGTTGGATATATGCTGATTCTGGCATTGTTATTTTCCTTATTTTTGTTTGTGGTTTAATCTGTAATAATGAATGGCGCGCATTGCAGTAAGGGCGGTCAGTGCGCCAGATACAATTATTCCATTTGTGGCATTTTGTCCGTCACATGCATCACGAATATTAGTAATTAAATTTCCTGTGCACAGACCGTTGGCCAAAATATAGCCCCATAAATATAATTCGTTTATAACTTTTTCATCTTCTTTGTTCATAATGTTTGTGATTATTGCACAAGATTTTTGTTTGTCAAGTGTAAAATGTTTTGATTTTACGGTAAAAGTGCTATGATAATATTGATGAAAATAAACCCGACTTTTGATTATGAATATGAAAGTGGCGGCATCGTTGCCGGTGTGGACGAGGCGGGACGTGGTCCGTTGTGTGGGCCGGTGGTCGCTGGCGCGGTGATTTTTCCGGATAAAAACATTGAAATTCCGGTGGTTATACGTGATTCTAAACAAATGACTGCGACCCAACGCGATGCGGCATACGATTGGATAACGCATAACACAATTTGGGCAACAGGGATGTGCAGCCCGGCGGAAATAGACGAATTAAATATATTGTGGGCATCAATGCGCGCGATGGAAAGGGCGGTGGACGGTTTGGCATTGCAACCGAATTTTTGCCTGATTGACGGGAATCGTGTGCCGAAAAATTTGAATGGTCGTGCGGTGGTCAAAGGGGATGCAAAATCATTATCTATTGCGGCGGCATCGATAGTCGCCAAGGTGACGCGTGACCGTTTAATGCATGAATTGGCGCAAAAATATCCTGAATATAATTGGGAAAAAAATGCCGGATATCCAACACCCGAACACTTGCAAGCGATTAAAAAGTATGGTATAAATGAACATTATAGAAAGTCCTTTGGACCAGTGAAAAAATTGTTAGAGGTGTGAAAATGAGTGAACAAAAACGTGAACTAAAACCGTTTAATTATCCAGATTTTTCAAAAATGGATCCAAATGATCCATTACTTAAAGCACTTGAAGAGCGTAGACCGTATAGTTCTGGTGATTTTAAGGACAGACCTAGAAATTATATGATACCAGATTTAAGATGGACATTTGGTAATAAACAATATGGTGGTTAAATTATAAGGGGTGTAAAAATGTCAAAAGATAAA
>CAMOTP010000041.1 GCA_946625925.1 uncultured Alphaproteobacteria bacterium
TTCGGTGACGGAAACCTTGTCGCCCTGCACCAATGCATTTAATATATCCATTATTGTCGCACGTTGTTTATCGTTTGCCAATTTCCAATATAATGTTATTAAACGCAATGTTTCATTTTTGGACATGGGGTCGTCTTCATCAGGTGCGCCAACACGACGTGATTTGTTGGCCTTGGTTTCTTCGGGCAAATTACCCGGCAGTCCGCAAAAGAAAAATGATACAGGTGTGTCCAATGCACGTCCAACCTGAAATAAGCGAGCCGCAGAAATACGATTTGCCGCAGATTCATATTTTTGAATCTGTTGACATGATACCCCACAACGTTCGCCCAAATCTTTCTGGGATAACCCCAACATACAACGGCGCAACTGCATCCGATGCCCAATATGGTCGTCAATTGGGTTTTTTACATATTCTTTTCCGGCCATTTTTTCCCTTCTTGGTTAAAAAGTTATCTTTCCTGTAATTTATAATATTTTTTTCGTTGTATTGCAATAGAAATTACTTATAATTACCCCGTAGTAATTTTAGGAGAAAAATATGAAAAAGCCTGTGGTTTTATGTATTATGGATGGTGTGGGAATAAACGCAAAACGCGAACACAATGCGGTTAAATTGGCAAATATGCCTTTCTTTAATTCGTTATTAGAAAAATATCCACATTCAAAATTACGTGCGGATGGTGAATTCGTTGGTTTACCAAATGGATTAATGGGAAATTCCGAGGTAGGACATATTACAATCGGTTCTGGACGGGTGGTACGTCAGTATTTATTACGTTTTAAACAAGAAAATTGGTATAAAAACGAAAAATTACAGAATTTTATATCATCTGTACGAAAAAATGGTGGAATCGTTCATTTCGCAGGGTTAATGTCAACGGGTTGTGTCCATGCCAGTATCGATGATGAATTAACTATCATAAAACACATTTTAGATGCTGGTCTGCGTGTATGTATTCACTTTGTTGCGGACGGGCGTGATGTGCCACCAAAATCTGCCGCAGAATTCGTAAATAAGATAAAAACAGATTTAACAGATTATTTAAATGATAATCGTGCATTTTTTGGAACATTAACTGGGCGTTATTGGACAATGGATAGAAATCATAATATGGATAGAACCGAATTGGCATTTAACGCGATTGCAAAGGCTCAAGCTGAATTTTCTGCACCAGATATCGATACCGCATTATCTGATGCATATGCACGTGGTGAAACAGATGAATTTATAAAACCTGTTGTTATAAATGCAACACCAATTACAGAAAAAGATGGTTTTATATGGGGAAATTATCGTTCGGATCGTTCACGTCAAATCGTGCGCGAAATGATTAAAACCGGGGCACAAATTTTATGTTTTTCTCAATACGGTGAAGGATTAAATGAATTATGCCCTGCACTGTTGGATGATGAAATTCATATCAATTCTTTGGGACAAATTTTGGCCAAAAGCGGTAAAACACAGTTGCGTATTGCCGAAACAGAAAAATATAATCATGTGACTTATTTTTTTGATATTGAAAGTAATGATGAATTGCCTGGTATGAAAAAAGTTTTAATAAAATCACCCGATGTCGCAACATTTGATTTAAAACCAGAAATGTCCGCAATCGAAGTCACAGATACATTGATTGATGAATTGCCAAATTTTGATGTTATCATATTAAATTATGCTAATGGCGATATGGTCGGTCATACTGGCAACGAGAACGCGGCAATACGTGCCATGGAAACATTGGATACACAATTGGCACGATTGGTACCAGCAGTTTTGGAATTGGGTGGTGCGTTGCTGATTACGGCAGACCATGGTAATTGTGAAGTTATGTGGGATTATGAAAACAATACACCATGGACCGCACATACAACAAATCCTGTGAATTTTATCGTTGTGGGATTGGGTGATGTTGTTGTTCACGATGGTGGATTGTCCGACATCGCACCAACAATGTTGCACATATTAAATTTGCCACAACCCACCGATATGACTGGAAAATCACTTATATAAAAAACCGCCCAATCGGGCGGATTTTTTATCTATTTTTCGGATAAAACATTTCACGAACCAGACTGTCGATTGGATTTGCATGATGTTCAATCAATGATGTATCGGTGACCTTGTCCTGTTTTTGAACAGTATCAACATAGGCTGTATCGTCTGGGATAGAATTATTATTTTGCGTGATGTTTTTATTTGTGTTTGGAGAATTTGCGATAATTGCAATCAATAATATAACAACAATAACCATTGCAATGCCATCACCTGTCTTTTCAGGGCTTTGTTTCGGATTTGGCATTTTTTCTAATCTTGGGTCGTTATTATTCATCTTGGCTTTCCTTGGCTTTACGTCTTTGTTTAAAAAATTCACGTAATAATGCTGCGGATTCGTCTGCAAATTCCGGCATTTGTTGAATTTTTGGTTTCCATAGGTGTTTATCTGTATCAAAAATACGTGCGTTTGCCGTTATTCCCCCACCCTTTTCATCGGTTGCAGCAAAATATATATTACGAATACGTGCAAAAGATATTGCTGTCGCACACATGGCACACGGTTCCAATGACACATAAATATCACAATCGTCCAAAAATTTAGTACCAAGTTTTTTACATGCACGGTTGATTGCAACAATTTCTGCATGTAATGTTGGATTTTTGCTTTTTTGTACTCTGTTTTCACCACGTGCAATAATTTTACCATCGCGAACAATTACCGCACCGATTGGAACATCATTGTGTGCAAATGCTTTCCTTGCCAAAATAATTGCTTGATTCATAAAGTCCATGTTGTACACTTTAATACATGGATTCTAAATTGCAAATCATTTCCGGTAAATATAGGGGTAAAAAGTTATTTTTACCTGCTGGCGCGCGTCCAACACAAAGTTTGGCACGTGGTGCATTGTTTAATATGATAAATTGTATTGTTGATAACACACAAAACATGACCGTATGGGATGTTTTTGCGGGGTCTGGGGCATTTGGATTAGAATATTTGTCGCGGTTTAATAATGCAAATATTATATTCACAGATAATTCAAATAAATCTATTGATGCAATAAAAAAGAATTTAGCATCTGTTTCGGAAAGTACCCGGGTTGATTATACTAATGCTTTGTTTGTTGTGGAAAAATACGGTACAACGGCTGATTTGATATTTATCGACCCACCATATTCTGATTTTAATATTGGTGTTTTATTTGTGAAAAAATTAACCACAGTTGCCAAACCTGGTGCAATTTTGGTGTGGGAATTTGAAAAAATTCAAGATATGCCTGAAATCGATAAAAATTGGGAAATTGTACGTGATAAAACATATGGTCGCGCGCGCTTCTTGATTTTACGTCGGATTTAATTAAAATCACTTGATTTCACTGATTTTTATGCTAGTTTTTTCTCTGTAATAAACAAAAAGGATGTTCTATGCAAAAAATAACACCTGTGGCAGGATATGAATACAATATGTTGGTTGATTTTAATTATAGTAATAGTGAACGGTTTTACCGTATGGATATGGTTTATTTAGATCGTTTTCATAAACCAATTGCTTTTGATAGTAAAAGATGCTTTATGGAAGAGGCAGATATTCAAAATATCCATGTTGGAGATGTGGGTATATATGTACCCGAAACAATCAGGCCACATACTGATTGGATAGAAAAAGTATCTGCAACATGGCAAAAAGAATTCGATTATCAAAATCATGATTTTGAATTGGCAACTTTGTTGGGTTTTGAAAAAACCGGCAAACTGCATATTTTCGGCAAAAAAATCGGCGAAACAACTATATTATTGCGTGATCCTGTTGTTGGTTTTAAACGTGGTGATGATTTGCTATTACAAATAGACGACAAAAAGCCTTACAGACTTATTCGTCTTATTCATAATATAAATCAAGAGTTGTTAAAGTATAATTTACAGCAACAAATGGCAAAAAAGTTATAAAAACACTTGATTTTTCGAATGTTTTATTACATAATATGCCGCGCATGACACCCTTGGAGGTCGTGCACAATATAAAACAAAATATAAAAGGACATTAAAATGGCTATTACATTAAAAGCAGATTTTCGTGATGTTGCTGGCAAGGGGGCCGCACGTTCACTGCGCAAAAACCAAAACATCCCTGCAGTTATTTATGGAAACAAACAAGAACCAACTGCTATCAGTTTATCAGAACGTGATTTTGGTATGTTGTTGAAACAACCAAGTTTGCGCACAAAATTATTCCAAATCGAAACACCAAAAGGCAATGAAGACGCAATGTTGATGGATATTCAATATCATCCTGTGTCTGACCGTGTTATCCATGTGGATTTCAAACGCATTAACGTCAAAGAACCTGTTTCTGTTAGCGTTCCTTTGGAATTGACCAATGTCGATACATCCAAGGGTTTAAAAATGGGTGGTGTTTTGAACTTTGCTGTTCGTAAGGTTGCATTACGCGGTTTGGTTCATGATATGCCAGAAAAAATCGTTGTTGATTTGGCAAACTTGAATATTGGTGAAGTGGTTCACGGTACAGATTTGGTATTACCAAATGGTATTGAATTAGGTTTGCACCAGGCAGAATTAGCATTTGTCACTATTGGTGGTAAAATGCCAGAAGAAGCAGATAACAAACCTGCCGCTGCTGCTGCCGCTGCGCCAGCCAAGAAATAATGATTTATTTCAACAATCAAACCGCCCGAATGGGCGGTTTTTTTACAGGATAATAATCTGATAAATATTTTATATTATCCCCTTGAAATTACCTTTTTACCTACTTATATCTGTGTCAGCAAAAAAAATATTTTAAGGAGGCATTAAATATGGCAAAAGTATTAGGTATCGATTTAGGTACAACAAATTCGGCAATGGCCTTTATGGACGGTAAAGATCCAAAAATTATTGAAAATTCCGAAGGTCAACGCACCACACCGTCTGTGGTTGCCCTGACATCAAATGGTGACCAACTGGTTGGTATTACTGCAAAAAACCAGGCTGTTACCAATCCTGAAAATACAATTTATGAAATTAAACGTTTAATGGGATTACGTTATGACAGCCCAGCCGTCAAAGAAATCGAAAAACGCGTTCCTTATAAAATTGTCGCTGGTGATAATGGGGATGCCTGGGTTGAAATGGATGGTAAAAAATATGCACCATCACAAATTTCTGCTATGATTTTGGCAAAATTAAAGAAAGATGCAGAAAATTATTTGGGTGAAACAGTGACTGATGCAGTTATTACTGTGCCTGCATACTTTAATGATTCACAACGTCAGGCAACCAAGGATGCCGGTCGTATTGCTGGGTTAAATGTTTTACGTATTGTAAATGAACCAACAGCCGCTGCATTGGCATATGGTTTGGATAAAGATAAAAATGGCACAATTGCTGTGTACGACTTGGGTGGTGGTACATTTGATGTGTCCATATTGGAAATTGTTGATGGCGTGTTCGAAGTAAAATCAACAAATGGTGATACCGCATTGGGTGGTTCTGACTTTGATGCACGTATTTTGAAATACTTAATCGAAGAATTCAAAGCCCAAACAGGTATTGATTTATCCGGCGATAAATTGGCATTACAAAGATTAAAAGAAGCCGCAGAAAAAGCAAAAATTGAATTGTCTTCAAAAACATCTGCGGATATTAACCTGCCTTTCTTGACAGCCGACGCAACTGGTCCAAAACACTTTAACACGACACTTTCACGTGCAAAATTGGAATCTTTGGTTGATGATTTGATTAAAAAGACAATTGAACCATGCGAAAAAGCTTTGCGTGATGCAGGGTTATCAAAATCTGATATTAATGAAGTGATTTTGGTCGGTGGTCAAACACGTATGCCAAAGGTTGTCGAAACAGTAAAAGAATTCTTTGGTCGCGAACCACACAAAGGCGTTAACCCAGATGAAGTGGTTGCTATGGGTGCCGCAATTCAGGGTGGTGTTTTGAAAGGTGATGTAAAGGATGTTTTATTGTTGGATGTGACGCCATTGTCATTGGGTATTGAAACATTGGGTGGTGTGTTCACGCGTTTAATCGACAGAAACACAACAATTCCAACCAAGAAATCACAAGTCTTTTCAACAGCGGAAGACAATCAATCTGCTGTGACAATTCGTGTATTCCAAGGCGAACGCGATATGGCTGCTGATAATAAATTGTTGGGTCAATTTAATTTGGAAGGTATCGCACCTGCCCCACGTGGTATGCCACAAATCGAGGTTTCTTTTGATATCGATGCAAATGGTATTGTGCATGTATCCGCTAAAGATAAAGGTACAGGCAAAGAACAGGCGATTTCTATTAAATCCGACGGAGGTCTGTCCGAAGACGAAATCAAACGTATGGTTGATGAAGCCGCTGCAAATGCCGATGCGGATAAAAAGAAACGCGAATTAGTCGAAGCGAAAAACCAAGGTGAAACCGCAGTATTTTCTATTGAAAAATCACTGAAAGAACATGGCGACAAGATTTCCGAAGCTGACCGCAAGGCAATTGAAGATGCCAAGGAAGCATTGTCTGCTGAATTAAAGAAAGAAGATGCAACGGTTGAATCACTGAAAGAAAAGACAGATGCATTGACAGAAAAAGCCATGAAGTTAGGCGAAGCGGTTTATAAAGCTGCACAAGCCGAACAACAGGCAAATGCAGGACAATCTGAATCAAATAATGGTGATAATAATACCACAGATGCAGATTTTACTGAAAAGAAATAATTTGTTTAGTTTGTTT
>CAMOTP010000042.1 GCA_946625925.1 uncultured Alphaproteobacteria bacterium
TTGCCATTTTCTTCACATGTTTCTTCCAGGGCATCTTTGGCTTTCTTGGAATCGATTGCACGATCGATTGCCCCAGATGTGACTGCACCCAATGCGGTGCCTAAACCAGAACCCATCATTGCAGATGATGCGGCACTTTGTGCACGTGTTAAACGATATGCGTTTTCTTTGAATGTTGTGACATCAATACCAAACCAATCCGGTGTGCAGTCAAATATAGAACCGGCATACAGTTTTTTTGATGCGGTGGGTTTGGAATGGTCTTCGCCGGAAAAGAAGTTTGCAGTAAATACGCAATCCAGTGAACGATCATCAAATAATGCACCCAATGTCTTGCAAGAATTACGCATTTGGTCGCGTAATGAATATAATTTTTGTTCGTCGGCCTTGACTTGTTTTTCTGCATCTTGGCGAACAATACCGAATACCGTTCCAACACGTGCGGTTAAACCGGAATCTGCCTCGGTACATTCGGTTGCAATGCTTTTGCATTTTGCAATGGCCTTGTCGCCAGCACTTTTGCCCAGGCATTTATCAAATTTTTGTCCGCATTCTGTGATAATGCAATCATTGTATCTGTTTCCGCAATCCAGTACCTGGTTATACTGTGCCAAACGAATTGCTTGTTTTTTATCTTCCTTGATTTCATTTACAAATACTGAAAATTCATGGGCTGTGCAGCCTGTATTTTTTTTGCATGAATTCAATTTGTCAGAAAATGTTGTGTCGGAATCTGTTTCGCATTTTTTATAATTGTCACCACATTTTGATTCTATGCATTTACGTAAATCGTTGTCGCAACTATTTTTGGTTGCCCCAGATTTTGTTTTGCTGGCAATATTATCACGATTTTCACGTGCATCAATTGCGGCACGTTGTGCACGAATTTGTTCGGCAAATGAAGAATCTTGGCTGTCGCTATCTTCTTGGTTTGCTAATTGTGCGCTGAATGTGGAACTCTTGTTTGCAACGGCAGCAAAACTGGATTCTGCAAAAAAGAATATGCTGCAGACCAATCCAAATAAAATCAAAAGTTTCGAACTTACCTGTTGTGCCATTGTTTTTTTACTTTATTTTTGTACATGCCGTTTTGTGAAATTCACATAAAGCATTGGCGATTCTTTTGTCTGATTGACAATTGTCGATAGTGTTGTTTTTGCATACGGTTTCTATGCATTTTTCAAAATCGGTATTTTTTGAACAACCAGATTTGATTGATGACATCTTTTGTTCGCGTGCATTTTTACGCGCAGTGACAATCGCATCAATGTTTGATGATGTTGCATCCAATGCAGATTTACGTATTGTGTCGATTTCATCGCGTGATTTGGATATAAAGTTTGTACAACCTGTGGCACGACTGCTGCATGATGCAAAGAATTTATCAAAATCACTGTCGTCAGAACATTTTGAAAAATCACTGTCGCATTTGTCTGCCGCAGTTAAACATGTGGAAATTTCATTTGAACATGTTGTTGCACTTTTATTGTTTGTGGCGGCCTTTTTTTGTAAACGCGCCATATCGTTGCTGATTCCGGCAGCAGTACACGATTTTTCAATTAATGGGTCATATGCCTCGGAAACATCGTCTTCGGTACAGTTTTGTATCTTTTCCAGGCACAATTTTGTTGCCCAAACATAACGTTCGCCAGGGTCAGATGGAGCCTTTTTCAAATCTTTGGCGGAAATTGTGTTTTTTGATGATGCACCGGTTGATATGGATTTCATATTGCTGGCAGGTGTGCCGGCATCAGCGGTGCCGCAATATTGGCATCTGGCCGCGGGATTCGAAGATATGTTAATTGCACACGCAGAATCCAGACATTTTGTAAGATTTATACGCGAACATGGCGCAGCCCAACCGAATTGGGGCAGGGTAATAAATCCCAATGTTAAAAGTGCTATTTTTTTTATCATATTCTCTCTTGTGGGTTATTATATCAAAAAAAGCATAATGATTAAAGAAAAAAATAATATTAACACTTGACAAATGTTTGTTTTTGTATTATATTCAGGTTAACTTAACAACAAAGAGGAGTTAAAATGTCAGTTGATTTAAAAAATTTATGGACCAGAGCAAAAGATCCTATTTTGTTTACCAGTTTGGGAGTTTTGTTGTTTTTGGGTGTTAAAAATTGCAGTAATGGTGATGCAGCACGTGAAACAAATGAAACAATCAAAGAAGTTGCTGCTAATGTTGATACTATCAAAGAAGAACGCAGATTAGATGCCGATACAATCAAGGCTACTACTCGTGCAATTCATACTGTGGTAAAACGCACAGAAAAGAAAGTTGATGTTTTACAGGAAACTGCTGATTCTATTTTGGCCAAGGTTGATAGCTGTTGCGATTGTAATCAACAACAACCAGCACCAAAAAAACCTGTACAAAAACCAGCACCAAAGAAGCCAGTGCAACAACCAGAACCTAGAAAACCGGTTGCACCAAAAGATACGGTTGTGATAAAGATTATTCATGATACGGTTGCAAAACAACCAGAACAACCAAAAAATAAAGTTATTCAAATGTACTTTTCTCGTGAAAGTGCATGTCATGTGTTTTAATCTTTTTGTTTTGTCGTTTAATCGTCGTGTTAACAGCACGACGATTTTTTTTGTTTTAAGTTTTTTTCTGGACTTGTTTTTTTATTATGTGCTAGCATGAAATAAGAGTAAAAAGAGAGAGTGTGATAAATTTTAAGCATTTTTTTATAGGAATGTTTATTTTGTTGCCGTCCGGGGTGTGGGCGGCTGGTGATTCTGGTTTTGCAATGGCGGCCCAGTTGCTGTCGGCTGCGCGTAATGGTAATACCAGATTGGTGCAAAATCTTATTAATAGTGGTGCTGATGTAAATTATGTCGATTCGACAGGGGTGTCTGTTGTTTGTACGGCGGTTATGAATAATGATATGCGTGCTGTTCAGATTTTACAGATGTATGGTGCGGATGCATCAAAGTGTGACAGACAAATTAAAAATTATAATACCAGGACAAATCCTGTATATGATTCTGGGTTGTTTTCTGGACTTTCTTCGACGCATAGATTGGTTTTAGGGGTTGCTGGTACTGGTGTTGTGATTGCTGGTTTGTTATGGGCAACAGATGCATTTGATGGTGGAAATCATAATGATTCGTCTGGTCATGGTGGCAATCATTCCAGTGGCAATGGTGGCAGTACAGATGTTACTGTGTCGCCAAGTTTTACTGTACCGTATAGTCCAGCATATTTGAATACAGATGGTACGATAAACAAGAATGCAAATATTAATCCTGATAATTGGTTGACACAAGAAACTGATAATATGGGACAGGCTGATTTTAATTATATTAAAAATTCTGATATGCAGAATTATTTACTTATCGCGCATGGATATAATTTGTTTGCAAATGGTTACTATGGACAATTAATTTATCGTGATAATACAACACATGTACCTTTGGCGTTAAACGGGGTTACACCTGGGGTCGCAGGTGGGGTACCAGCGGTTATTGCGGTGATTACACAAAATGGTATAAATCCAGTTGGGTCGTTGTCTGCATCGGTCGATATTCCGTATGCATCCAGTATTAATGGACCTGTTAGTCCTGAACCTGCGTATAAATATAAAAATTTTGATGGAACATGTGATGGCATTGATTGTGCAAGTATAGAAGTTGGTGCAACGGCAAATAGGTTTGATTTGTCAGGAAATGGTTCTGTTATAAATACGGATTCTTCGGTTAAGGATAATAATATTGTTAAAATAATTGGTGGTTGGTTCGCTGATCGTGATAGTGCTGATTTATTCGGGTTTGCACCGTATGGGACGTTGGCAATATACAGAACAGGAAATAATAATAATAATTTTGAGGCAATGTATAATGCTGTTAATGCGGTTGGATATAAAAATGATGTTATCGCAAATGCAAAATTGAATTCGAATTCTTTGACCCAATCTGGATATGATACAATTGACAGTTTGATTAGTGCTGTTTCTGGCTTGTCAAATACTGATGCTATTAATGTTTTTGAAAACAAGGTTGATACATGGTATGGTGCAGGTCAGGGCGATAAAGCAAGTTCGGTTTTTGCAACAAATACTTCTATGATTATAAATTCAACAGGTGCGTATAATGCATCTATTTATCCGTCTGGTGTTGATGCAACTTTTGATAACTATGCACCTGTTATTTATTCAGGATCTGGTAGTAAAAACTTTATGTCTGTGGTTGCGGTTGAACATTATACTGGTACCAGTTCTGCATCTAGTGTATCTGGGTATTCTGACGGAATTTCCAGTTTGTACGGCAAAATAAAATTATCTGATTGGCAAGAAAATGATGTAGATTATCGTGCCAGAATGTGTGGCACAGCAGGTATTGGAACAAATGGAACAATTGATCCATGGTGTTTTGCGGCACCTGGGGAAACATCGGAATATGCGGTGTCTGCGATGGCTGGGGCGGTTGCAAATTTGCGAAAGGCGTTTTCGTATATGTCAAATGAACAGATATTTAATTTGTTGGCATTGACAGCTGATGGACCATATTTGGCTAAAAATTCAAATGGTGATTTTTATACAGAATCAAATAAAGATGAGTTGATTGCTTGGTTGAAATCCAAATATACTATATCAACCCAGGCAGACAGTTTGACGGGTGATGTTTATTTAAATAAATTTAAGGAAACATTTGGGTATGGTCTGATTAATTTGGCACGTGCGACAACCCCTGGAACAGGAATCTATTATTATGATGGTGGTAATATTGTTGCAACAGATGGTTCAACATATTGGCAATCTGTGTTAAATACGAATAATCGTGCATCAAGTGTATTTGGGGGACGGACTGCGACGATACCTGTATCATTTTATGATGTGTTGACTGATACTGATAACACAATTAGTTTGCCACGTATATGGAATACAGAATTGTCTTTGGGTGGACAAACATCGCATGGTTTGTATATGGGGGATACTTTGGCAGAATTAAAAACACGTGATGTTGATAATACGGTTGTAATTGGTGATTTGAAATTTGGTTTCGCGCGCAGTGAACGTGCATATGACGATGGTATGGGTGGATTGGATAATTTGTCTTTGGCTTATGATTCTGACAATTTTGGTGTTTATTCTGAATATCAACATTATTTAACAGATGGTAATGGTAGATTTACTGGGTTGGCAAATCCTGTGTTAACATTGGCATCAAATGCGGTGACATCTGGTGCTGATTTGCGTATGGGACGTTTTTCGTTGATGGGACGTGGTTTTGTTGGAATTGTGACAACCGAAGGATTATTAGAAAATGATCCGATTGTATTTAATTTGTTTCAAGCCGCTAAATTGGGGGATGTTGTTGGTGCGGAATCTGGAATTGGATTTAATGGTGAAAAATTATCGTTAAAATCCAGTGTTGGTACTATGCATGAATCTGATACTGTATTGGGTGCCGATTTTAATGGTATGATGAGTTTGCATGGTGCAGATACAAATTATATTGATTCTGTGTTGTCGTATAAATTTAATCAAGATATAAATTTAACTTTACGTGGAACATTCGCATGGACACATGCAGGCGATATGACAAATGGGATTATTAATGGTGTGTCTGATTTGAATGCGAATTCGTTTGCGGCAGGTGTTCGTTTTGGTAATTTTGATTTTGTTGCATCGATGCCATTGGCGTTAACGTATGGTAAAATGTATTATTCGTATGCTGATTTATCTGTTAATGATAATAACCAGGTTGTTATTGATAATGCAGGTGTACGCAGTTTAGATTTGACACCAAAATCACGTGAATACAGATTAAATGCATCGTATCGTCATAAGTTTGGTGATTGGACAGATGGTGCGCTGGGATTCATATATCGTATCAATCCAAATAATACAGATGAATTTGGAAATGAATCTATAATGATGATGAAAATATCACACAGATTAGGAATATAAAAAAAACTCGCCAGATGGCGAGTTTTTTGTTGATT
>CAMOTP010000043.1 GCA_946625925.1 uncultured Alphaproteobacteria bacterium
ATGTGCAACCGTTCGTTTCAAGGCGGGTTTTATTTTGTTTTGTAATAATTCCTGTGGGTTCGAAAGTTGCGTTTGGAAAAATGGCAAAAAATTGGTGTTTTCGAACTCTTTATGGTATAATTCTACTTAAGAAACAAAGGTTATGATATGGAAAAGTTTTTTAAATTCTTCAAAAAAAATCATAAAACAGAACGTTTGGAATTACGTATTCTTGAACCAACGATGGAAAATGCTAAACGGGTTTGGGAAGCAATTAAAAATGAAAATCCAAATGATTTTGCTTTTATACATTATTCGCCGAAATACGACAAACCATTGCCAGAATCATTGGATGAAACATTCGAAACAATGAAAAATTACACAGAAGCGTTTAAATTCAATGGAGTATTATGGTATGTGTTTCACGATGGTAAATTGATTGGTTTTCATGGTGTTTCGTATAACAAAGAAAACGATACTGTTAACCCAGGTAATGTTTGGTTTGTCAGATCAGCGTGGGGACATGGTTTTAATCATGAAATTCATAATCTTTTAGAAAAAATTACATTTGAAGATTTAAAAATACATCGTATGAGTCGTCAATGTATGGCAAACAATGAAAGATCACAAAAATCTATTTTAAGCAGTGGCTATCATTTGGATGGACGTTTACGGGAATATGCTAAACTACCCGATGGCAAGTGGACAGACCATTTGATTTTTTCTAAACTGGCAAGTGAATACAAGGGCAAATAATTACCGTACAAATATTATTTAGTTATCCCTAGTTCGTTTTTCGCTTTATCAATTTCTTGCCCGAACTCCAACAATTCTGCTCGCGAATTGCACACCTGCCCTAACCAAAAATTCAATCGTCCAAAATGGTGTTTTAATTAAATTTCTGGTTTTTATTTCTTTTTCACTTATTTTATGATAATATACATATGTAAATAAAGAGGCAAAAATGGGTATTATTTCTACTATATTAGGTTCATCAGTATTTATGGGTATTATCGCATTTGTTTGTGCGATATTCTGTATTCGCTGTTTAATATACGGTGTAATGGGCGGGACATCCACTCTGTTACGTATATTGGCAACTTTGTTATTTGCCTGTCTGGCATACTATTGTTGGCACAGGGCAATTGCCACAACAGGTCCAAATGCTATTGATAACTTTGTATTTGATTCATGGATTGAATTAAAAAAATTTATCGCATTTCTAAAAAATAAAATTTTATAAGTTTGTCTTACTATGCCCGTACCAATAGACGAAATTTTAAAATTTCATGAATCCAGGACTAAACGTCATATTGCTGTTGTAAATTATTTTGCAGGTCTGTTGGGATATCATTTTCCAAAACACGATTACGATAAATTTATCGATCCTATCCAGGTTGGATACGCATATTACAATTATGCCCGATATCACGATGGATGCAAAATATCAAAACAATACCAGGATGCTTTCACAAAATCACACGATGAACACCACAGCACACAACCGCACCATTTGGAACATTATAAAACAGTCCAAGAAATCCCAAACAACATATTAATCGAAATGGTCTGTGATTGGGCCAGCGCAAATTTTGAACAAACAAACATTTCCCAAGAAAACGATTTTGAATCTGTAATGGGCTATTTTAATGAATGTATATCTTCATTAAATTGGACAGATTCCCAACGCGAATTTATTATAAAAACCATACAACAAATTGAACAAACTTGCGATGAACGTGAATTATACGCAATTTGGGACGGATTGATTTAATTACGGTAATTATACCTATAAACAAAACTCCTTGAAATTTAACACAATATAAATATCAAAGGAGTTTTATATGAAAAAATTTTTAACATCCCTGTGCATAACAATATTGTCTGTCCCCTGCCTTGCTTGTACCGGTATAACATTACATGCCCGTGACGGTGCAACTGTTTCTGCACGAACAATTGATTGGGCCCAGGGCGACACAAACAATATTTACACCATCGTCCCACGTGGTCATGTATCACGTTCTTTATTACCTGATGGCACACAAAACGGAATGGAATTTGTTGCAAAATATGGTTTTGTAGGATTGGGACCCGAACGTCCAGAATTTGTCGTTGACGGCACAAACGAAGTTGGGCTGAACGCAGGATTATTTTATTTTCCAGAATATGGTGAATATCAAAAATATGACGAGGTTATGCGAAACACATCTGTTGCCGATCTGCAAATTGTGTCATGGATATTGTCAAATTTTGCAACCATTGATGAAGTCCAAGAAAATATCAATAACATTCGTGTCATAAACATTTATCCCAATTCATCAACTGCACATTGGCGAATTACTGAACCGTCTGGGCGCGTGGTTGTTATGGAATTTATAAACGGCACCCCCACATTTCACGAAGACGAAATTGGTGTTATTGCAAATTCACCAACATTTGATTGGCAACATACAAACCTGAATAATTATGTAAATTTAAAACCTGGCACCGCAGACCCATCAAAATTAGGTCCAGACACATTAAAATCTTTCAGTGGCGGAACGGGATTACTTGGTTTGCCTGGCGATTTTTCATCCCCGTCCCGATTTGTTCGTGCAGCATTTCTCGGCAATATGGTCAATCAACAACAAAATGCAGAATCCACTATTCCGGTTGCATTTCATATATTGAACAACCTGGACGTTCCATTTGGTACAACATATACTGGACGTGCCACAACAAATATGCCATCCGGCACCCAATGGACAATAGCCAGCGACCTGGCAAACAAAGTTTTATATTATCACACCATGTATAACCGAACAATCCGCAAAATAGATTTTGCAAATATAAACTTTGAAACCGTTCCATTTCAGTTTGCCCCATTGGACGATGTTAAACGCGAAACAATGATACCAGTCCAAATTAATAATGAATAAAATTTGCCTTTTGTCTTTTCTGGGTCTATAATTTCCCCAGGAAAGATAAAAGAGATTATTATGACGGTAAGAAATTATTGCACACACGAAGATACATTTGGTGAAAATGCCACAGTACCCAGTACAGATAAAAATCGTTCCATATTAAAATTCTTTACATCTTTGAAATCTAACATTAAACAATATCTCCAACGAATTGTTCATTCCCAGGAAATGTAAATAAACAAAACAAAAAGGATAGAAAATGAAAATAAAACCATTTGCAGGTGTTCGTCCACCAAAAGAACTGGCTGCCGAAGTGGCATCACGTCCATATGACGTTTTAAACTCTGTCGAAGCCAAGGCCGAGGCTGGCGAAAAATCTTTGTTGCACATCATCAAACCAGAAATCGATTTTGATCCAATTGCTGGCGAACACGAACAAAGAACATATGACAAGGCTGTTGAAAACTTCAAATTGTGGCAAGACCGCGGTTGGTTAAAACAAGATGACCGCGAAATGTATTACATCTATGCACAAACAATGGATGGCCGCACACAATACGGTTTGGTTGCCGCTGCAAATGTTGATGACTATATGTCTGGCAAAATTAAAAAACACGAATTAACACGTAAAGAAAAAGAAGACGACCGTATGATTCACGTTCGTATCCAAGACGCGAATTTGGAACCTGTGTTCTTTGCATATCCAGACGTTGATGAAATGAACAAATTGGTTTCTGATTGGATTGCAAACCACGAACCAGAATACGATTTCGTTGCCGAAGATGGTTTCGGTCATACTTTCTGGGCAATTACTGATGATGCTGTTAATACACATATCACAGAAATATTCAAAAACATTCCTGCAATGTATGTTGCTGACGGTCACCACCGCACAGCCGCTGCCGCACGTGTTGGTGCTGAAAAACGTGAAAACAATCCAAACCACACAGGCGATGAAGAATACAATTATTTCTTGGCTGTGATTTTCCCAGCATCACAATTGCACGTTATTGACTATAACCGCGTTGTGAAAGATTTGAACGGACTATCACCTGAACAATTCATTGCCGAATTGGAAAAATCTTTCGAAGTAAAGGATATGGGCACAGGCATTTACAAACCAAATGCATTACATAACTTTGGTATGTATTTAGGCGGACATTGGTATTCTTTGACCGCGCGTCCTGGTACATATAATGACAATGACCCAATTGGTGTTTTAGATGTGACAGTTTTGTCGAATTTAGTATTCGATAAAATATTAAACTTGGGCGATTTGCGTACATCAAACCGTATTGATTTTGTTGGCGGAATTCGTGGATTGGGCGAATTACAAAAACGCGTTGATTCCGGTGAAATGGTTGCAGCATTCGCATTGTATCCTGTAACAATGAATCAAATTATTAACATTGCAGATACAGGCAACATTATGCCACCAAAAACAACTTGGTTTGAACCAAAATTGCGTAGTGGTTTGGTTATTCACAAATTATCAAAATAACCAACACATAAAAACAAACACCCGTCACATTGACGGGTGTTTTTATATTATTAAAACTGGTACCAATAATCTATACTACTTCCACCTTTAACAACCTTGCTTGCTTTCAAATGTTTGGCGCCTCCTGTATGATTTGAATTATTCCAAGGTATAGAATCTGTCGTAGGCATACACCAATCAGTTGTAGTTTTTGTTACACCTTTATACGTCAATCCAATTGCAGAACCACTGGTATACGTAACACGCCATCCTGTATTATTTGCTAATGGTAATGAGCAATTCATTTTCTCATATGAATTGCCATCCAAATTAAATGGCGGATGTTTGTCACCTGAACTCCATCCATGTTGTGCACATCCACTCAATACAGAATTTTTAATAACACTAGACATATCGCAAGTAAATGGTTTTTCCGCATCTGCATATTTACGCACTATGCGACAGCCACTATATTTATTGGCATCAGAACAAGTTGCAGGATTTTTATTCTTTTGTGCATTCCAACCACGACCATCACAATGCCAACCAACAATTTCTATATAACAACGACCATTTTCGTACGTTCCCGCAACATTTGTACACTTTTCACATCTGGCTTTTTCTGTTGGATTAGATTTGAATGTATTTCCGCACATACTTGAACTACGAATAACATTTTTGAAATCAGAACATCCCCAACTGCCAGATGATGATGCCTTATTAAATTCCAGTTCTCTTTCAACAGATTTTTCCATATTATCCGGATCCGCCACCACCATTGCTTCTTGTTTTTCTTGATTTTCTTGGTTTTCTTGTTGTTCTTCATCTTGATCGCCATTAATCAATATATTTCCAGCAATTCCAACCAATGTTCCGGCACCGGCCGCAATTGCCCCGGCTTTAACACGTGTACCAGATGATTCTTTTTGTTCGGCCCAACGCTTTGCGTCTTCGCCATTTGGATTTTGCAATGCACGTGCAATTGATGCATATGCCCCAGAACCAATACCAGTTCCAACATCGTTATACAACCCAGATGTTGCTTTATCTATTACAACCTCGGACTCGATACCTGCCTTCATTCCTAATGCAGATTTGCGTTCTTTTAAATCACCTGCTAATTTTGCATATTCTTGATACAAATTTATTAATTGATTAGCACCAGCAACCTCTATTTTTTGTGTTCCACCTGAATAAGTTTGGTCACCAACCTTGCACTGAAATGTTGCCAGATATGCACGCATATCACGTTCGGCTGCATCATCCGCATTTTGTTCCGCCAACCCTTGTGC
>CAMOTP010000044.1 GCA_946625925.1 uncultured Alphaproteobacteria bacterium
CATTGCAAAATCCAAATGGCGAAGACGCAAAGCGTTGGGCCGAACAAAAAGAATCTACATCAAATACATTAAAAACAGGTGCAATAATGGCGGGGGCTGGCGCAATAGCCAGTATGGCTGCAAACTATGCTATTAATCATGGCAACAAAGATAAATCTGGCGAATTACTATCAGAACGAACAGAAATTCAGCAAGAGTTAGATGATGTTATAGAGTTCGAATTAGATGAATGTAATGCAAAAATTCAAGAACGAAAATCTTGGGCTGATGAACAAAAAAAATCGCCCGAATACAGTACATCTGTGGCACTGCAAGAAGAAATTGCTGAAATAGAAAGTTTAAAATATTTAGATTCTGTGGATGATATTTATCAGCTGGAGGGACACCCTGTATGTTATTAGCACGCATATCATTTTTATTGTTTTGTCTGTTCAGCACAACCAATTTGATTGCTGCGAATTGTAGTACACTGGGACTGCATGACGGTCAACGATTGGCATTGGAAAAACACTCTAATTTTTGTGATTCTAATCAAATTCCAAAAAGTGATGACAAAGGGCAAAAATTTAAGGTGGTTTGTGTTGGTAATATGTTGAAATGTGTCGCCGTAGACTGTTGGTATCCAGGCGAATTTATGTCCGGTGGCATTCCAGATTCAAACGGTATATGCCCAGAAAAAAGTATGTCACAACAACGTGCTTATCAATTGGGATCAGAAATTAGCAAAATGGAACTTTCAACATATCATACCAATTTATTAACAACAAATAATAAATCTGGTGATTTTTTTGATGCTTGTTCAGATGATGACACGTCTAATGAACCCGGCAAAATCAAAGATATTCAATTAATGCAAAACCACAAAAAAATAAAAGCTGTTTGTGTGCCACGTTTTGCGTCAGTTGAAGCGTCACAAAAACTGGCATTGGCATTGATAGAAAATTTTAAATTCCAAGGCATTGGTAATGTTAAGAAAAATAACTGTACAGTAAATCAGCATAAACGATCGACACATGGACACAATAAATATATACGATGCAAATCAGATAGCGGTATATATGTAGAGTATGAATTTAAAAATATAAATGCCGGATATTTATCTGCATCAGGGTTGGCAAAAGATTTGTGTCCATTGTTCGACATGAAACAATTAAACATAGATAAAACAACCTGTGCAAAACAACCAGACACAGCAACAAATTGCAGTAGATTAAATAATGTATTACAACCCGAATATTTTTCTGCAACATTCGGTGATGGCAGTCGTTGTTTTATAAAAAACATAATGTCAAAATCTGAAAACATTCCAAATATTGATGTAAATATATTCAAGGATGTAAAAACTACGTATACAGAGCAAATAAAAAATATCCTTGTGCATTATATTAATCAAAGTACAAACGTACCACGTTTTGCCCTTGATTTTTATGCAGCACGCGACGAAATATGGCCAGTAAAAATCAATGGCAAAATGGCAGTTTTTCGTTTTGACCCATATTCAATACCAAACGTTTCTGCCGCAATAGCAACACTTACCAGCACCGAACAAATGTCATGTGCTATTAATGACGGGTTGTTCGATGGTAGACATTGTTGGTTTTTAGAAGAACAAAATTCCAAAGAAAATGCACGATGTGTTGATTTAAACAATTATGTAGGCACACTGTTTTATAATAAAAAAAATGGCGCAGGAGCAAAATATGACACAGACGATCAAGTGTGCATATTAAAAAAATCAAATACCGAATACAAAAAAGCAAAATGGTTAAAATTTGGTAGTAAAGTTTTGGGATTGGTTTTGGTAACCGTTGCCACCGCCGGCACCGGAACCGCTGCGGGAATTGCTTTGACCGTTGCCACCGTTGCTGCGGATGGGGTTTCTATAGGAGCCGAGTTTGCAATAACAAAAGCATCTTTTAAATTTTTGAAAAAAAGCACCAAATGTAAAAATGCAACCTGTGCAGAACAATTATTTACCGAAGAATTTAAACATATGTTACAATTAGCCAATGAAATCACGCCACAAGAAATTGATACTGTTGATAAAGAAATGCAACGATTAATTGATTTGATACCAGATGATTCAGAACCTGTTAAGAAATTTGCACAACTGAAACAAGAAGCAGCAAACAGTAGTGCCCCAGAACAGATTGTGCGAGATATAGCATTGGCGGTTGGTTTGGTTACATCTATTGCAAATGGCGGTTTAAAACTGTTGTCAAAGGCAGGCAAAACGCCCGGTTTTGTAACAAAATTTGACGCAAAGGCTTCAAAATATTTGGGTAAAGCACAAGCGAAATTAAAAACCACTTCAAAAGTGGCCAACAAAGCGACTAATGTGATTAACGACGAAAACTTCTTAGAAACATCTGCAACCCTTCCTGAATCTAAACAAACACCACAAACCAAGGATGTATTAAATGCATCTAAAAGCTCAACCAAGACCATTATACGTGGAGCGTTAAGCCATTAATCAAACACTTGACTTTTTGGGTTTTATGTATCATAATAAGTCCGCAAATCCCAAAGATTGCCATTTCGAATAACCCTGTGTGCGGCATGCACGAGGAACATCATCCGGCGAGTTTCGCCCTTGATGGCGGTTTTCTTTGTGGTTTAACCATATAACAAATTAAAGGAGCTTATATATGGCAACAGTTATCAGATTAGCACGCTATGGTGCAAAAAAACGTCCATACTATCACATTGTTGTGACAGATTCTCGTAACGCACGTAATTCCGGCAACATTTTGGAAGTCGTGGGTAAGTACGATCCAATGTTGGCAAAAGACAATGAAAAACGCGTTGTTTTGAAAATTGAAGAAGTTAAAGCTTGGTTGGCAAAAGGTGCAAAAGCATCTGATCGTGTTTATAAATTCTTGGTAAAAGCTGGATTGGTTGCAGCAAAACCTGTTCCAACACAAACAAAGAAAAACTTGCCAAGTGAAAAAACACAACAAAAAGCAAAAGATAAAGCTGAAAAATTAGCAAAAATCGCAGAAGAAAAAGCCGCCGCTGAAGCAGCAGCAAAAGCAGCAGCCGAAGCACCTGCTGAAACACCTGCAGAAGAACCAGCAACTGAAACTGTGGCAGAATAATTATGAGCTCAAAATTAAAACCGACTTATTCCGATTTAGAATTACAACATGAATTGAGTAATGTGTTTAAGTCGGTTTTTTTTATCAATAAACGCGAAAAAAACAAATTGCAACAAAGTTATTTTTTAAACTTTTATAGTTTGATTTCTTATGCGCGTGAAAATAATATCGACGAAATGGACTATATTCGTAGTATTCGCAATGTTTTGCTGACTGCACCACAAACATACGAGGCAAGATAATTGAGTGTGATTAACTGCCCCTTTGATGGTGATTTTTGCCAACAGAAACAAAGTCGTTTTGATTCTTGGCAAAGGGTAATTATTCAAAATGATGGTATGGTTTTTCAAATAAATCCGGATATGTTTGCAGGCTGTGCGATTGATAGCGAAGAAGAACGTAAGAAAGCCTGCGAAAGATATCAAAGATATTTGTTTATTACAAACAATGTAAAAAGAAATGCAAAATGATAGAGTTTAATTGTCCTTATGATAGCCGCCACTGCAACACAAAAGAACTGCATTATTACATCGAGGCAGAACGACAATTAACTTTGGCACGCAAAACGCGTAGCAAAGAAATATTTTTTATTGGTGATGGTGTTGCCATAGCAAGTGCTGAGCATGCAAAAAAATGTCCACTGGACGATTATGAACGTGCTAACTGTATAAGATATCAATTTTTTTGCTATAAAAATGAGAAAGATGGAAAACAATAAAAAAATCTTGGTTGGTAAAATAGTAGCGTTTCAAGGCGTACGCGGTGATGTGCGCGTACAAACATATACACAAGAACCGGCTGATTTTAAAAATTTGGCTGTTTTTGGCAATAAAATTGTTGCAGATAATTTCAAATTCATTCGTGCATTACCAAATACAAATGTGATAATCGCGCATATACGTGGGTTTGAAGATAGGACTTCTGCCGAGGTTTTACGTGGAACAGAATTGTTCGTTAATCGTGATAGCCTGCCCGATGTAAAGCCTGGCGAATATTACCAGGCTGATTTGATTGGTTTTACTGTTATACAGAACAATCAAAATGTGGGTATTATATCAGGATTCCAAAACTTTGGTGCTGGTGATATCATTGAAACAAAAGACGGCAATATGTATTCGTTTGTTGGTGCAAATGTTGATTTTGACAATAAAACCGTAACAGTAAAATAGAGGTATATTATAATGTATCCTAATCATAAAAAAAGTTCAACGACAGTTAATATAGATGTGACACCGGTGTCATTTCAATGCTTTCCAGCCGATCAATGCCCGGCGATTGTCGCATTAAAAAACGAAATGCCGTCTGTTAAATTTGAAAAATTATCAGATGGAACAACCACGGCAAAGTGCCCTGTATCAGATTATGCACAGGCACAAGAAAAGGTAAAAACAATATGTTTTAGTTGTCGCGCACGCGGTATCAGATAATAACAAAAAAGTAAAAAAAAGAAGTATCAATTATGGCCGAAAGATTTAAACCTTACTATTTTAAAGCCTTTTATGCTAACAATAATCTGGAACCACTGATAACAAAAAAATGTTCAGAAATTGAAGAAATGTGCCCTGTCTTGGTGTATGGCAAGAAACAAAATATGAATATACAAGAAGGAATTTCCTTACAAATAATAGGTTTTTACAAAGTCCAAGTAACAGACAAGTATATTTTTAAGGTGGTTGGCGCCCAAAATCAATTAAAACAAAATATTTGTGATATATGCAACGAATGCCATAGAAGACAAAAATGATTACAAGAATGAAAACTTTTTATGTTTGTTCAAGCGATACAAATGTCACAGAGACATTTGGTAATGCCACTTTTGTTTTATGGAAAAATTGTACCAGACAACAAAGCAAATGCCCTGTGGTAAAATATTTTCTGGAACAACCCGTCAAATTCACTAAAGGTGATTTCGGTAAATATATATTCAATTTCTCTACTGATATAGATATTAGCAAAATTAGAGAAAGTGTTTACAAAGCACAAGGTATTTGTAAAAAATGCCAACTGTGCAATCAAAAAACAAATCTACGCAATTAAACAGGAAAAACAATGCATTTTAATATATTGACCATCTTTCCAGAAATGTTCCCTGGCACACTTGCCGGAGGGGTTGTTGGTCGTGCACGCGACAAGGGGATTTGGTCGATGGA
>CAMOTP010000045.1 GCA_946625925.1 uncultured Alphaproteobacteria bacterium
TTGTCCCCTGGTTGTATTATTGGATACAGCCGGTGTTTCTGGAACATCCGGTATTACTGGCACAGGTACATCTATTTGTGCAAATTGTGCATTTGTGACATCGCCAGGATTATTTAACTGTGCCAACATATCCGCAGGATTCAGATCCGGTATTTTATCTGGTGTTTGTCCCCTGGTTGTATTATTGGATACAGCCGGTGTTTCTGGAACATCCGGTATTACTGGCACAGGTACATCTATTTGTGCAAATTGTGCATTTGTGACATCGCCAGGATTATTTAACTGTGCCAACGTATCCGCAGGATTCAGATTCGGTATTTTTGCAACAGGTGTCGTGTCCGAACCTACACGATATGTTGATATTAATTGTCTTAAATCATTTTCCCAATTATTTACTGCCGAAAATTCTGTTTTTTGATATTGGTCATCAAATTGATAAGCATAAGCCAATTTTGCACCAGCACTATGTACTGCAACCAAATTGTTATTGTCAATAACATATGGACCACCGGAATTCCCAGACCATGTATCACAATCAGATACAGAATTTGTCATATGACAGCCTGTATGAATTTTTAAATGGTGTTCCCATCCATCATCTTCGATATTGCTTTCTAATGCGTTATTAAATTCTTGCAACAATCTGGATTGACTTATTGGCGATTCAGAATTGTTATATACTTCCCTGAGTGTTTTTATCTCATCATCTGTTAATACACGAATAAAACCAAATCCTGCATTGTAAACCTGTGTGCCATCAGAACTGGGCATACTACCAATATTATACCATTTTTTTGAATAATATTTGGGGTCACGAACTTTTAACACAGCCCAATCTAAATCACTGGAATTAATCGAACGCCACTCAGTCGTTTTTACAAGATCCGCATAAAAATCCTGTTTTTCAGAATTTATAACATTGATATCACCATGTGTAACATTACCGTTATTATCTTTTACACAGTGTGCAGCGGTTATAATTAAATTTGGTGAAACGAATTGACCTGTGCAAAAACTACCCAAAGCGCCATCTGGTTCCATAGTGACAAACAAATGTACAATTTGCGGATAATTACTCCAATCAACCTCGATACGGCCATCTATGCTGCCAACACCAGCCAATACCGGCAGGTTCAGTGTTATACACAAACCACCAATCAACACTTTTCGAAAAATGGCCATATATTCTCCCGACTTCCTTATACAGCCATTATTATAGTAAAAAACAGAATTTATATCCAGGATTATTTTGTTTTTTGCAACAATTCTGCCAACCGCCAAATTTCCTCTGTGGTCATCAACCCGTCTTTGTTCATTGTTTTGTATGCAACACCGGCCTCATTAAACATTTGAAAAGAAAATGTCAATTTGTCGCGCCATCCCGGGATTTGTTTTTGAACATCCGGTTCTAAATAGATTATTTCGCGAATACCCGCCTGGATAACAGCCCCCGCACAATTTGTGCATGGTGGCATTGTCACATATAATATTCCCCCAGAAACCTTGGTTCCACTGCGCCCCGCATTCAGCAACGCGTTTACTTCGGCATGCACAACAAAATCGTATTTGGTGGGGCGTAATTGACGCATTGGTACATTGTCATTTACACCGCGTGGAAATCCATTATACCCACTTGATAAAACTTCGCCTGTTGGACTGATAACAACGGCACCGACCTTGGTACTGGTATCTTTGGAACGTGCGGACATCTCCTGGGCCATACGCATAAATGTAATATTCCATGATTCATTAAATGTAAAAGTTTTTGCCATCTTGTGCATCCTTTGCGTAAAATCTCTCGTCCCTCGATAAGTCGATATTGCCATAATATATTATTTTTGCAAGGTTTTTTATTGCCTTTTGAAAATGGTGTGCTATGGTTTTTCGTATGACAAAGACATATTCTGGATTTATTGCAATTATTGGCCCGACAAACGCGGGTAAAAGCACCCTGATAAATCAAATTATGGGGCGCAAGGTGTCAATTGTATCGCACAAGGTTCAAACAACGCGAACAAATTTGCGTGCGGTGAAAATGGTAGGGGATAAACAACTGATATTTGTTGATACCCCTGGGGTTTTTCGGCCGAAACGGCGTTTGGATACAGCAATGGTTGGTGCGGCGATGGATGCATTGTCTGATGCTGATGCTGTATTATTGGTTGTGGATGCGACACATGGAATTACCGATACAATTCGTAATTTGCTAACAAAAACACAAAATACAGAAAATCTGTTTGTCGCATTAAACAAGGTTGACGCAATCAGCAAGGGTAATTTATTGCCAATGGTCGCAGAATTATCAAATTTGGCTAAAATCAAAGAAATATTTATGATTTCTGCATTAAAAAATGATGGTGTTAATGAAATGTTAAATGCATTAGCAACAGTGATGCCCGAAAGTCCATATTTGTTTGATGCCGCGGACGCGGTGGATGTACCTGATAATTTGTATCTGGCGGAATTAACCCGCGAAAAGATTTACAAATATATTCACCAAGAATTACCGTATCATATCAATGTCGTGACTGAAAAGGTCGATGTTGACCCGGACGGGGTTTTGGATATATATCAAAAAATCGTTGTGCAATCTGATGCACACAAAAAAATAGTAATTGGTCGTGGTGGTGAATTATTAAAAAAAATCGGTACCGATGCACGTCATGATATCCAGGATCAATGGGGGGTAAACGCACGCCTGCATTTGTTCGTCAGGGTAGAGGAAAATTGGGAAAACGTTGCTGAAAATTATACTGATCAAGGTTTGGAATTTAAGAAATAATGTTGCATACATCAGATTTTGATTTTGAATTACCACCAGAACTTATCGCATCACATCCATTGGAAAAACGTGATGCGTCGCGTATGTTGGTTGTGGATAAAAATACAGTTGCAGACAAACATATTCGTGATTTTCTGGATTATATAAAACCTGGGGACGTTGTCGTATTTAATAATTCGCGTGTGATACCTGCGCGTTTTATGGCAGATGAACACGAAATCACTTTACATACATCTGTAAACGATCATGATTGGTGGGGACTGTGCAAAAAATTCAATAAAATCAATATTGGCGACACATTAACCATGGATGACGGCACAAAAATCCAGGTTGTTGATAAAGACGAAGAAAGCGGATTATTGTTGCACTTTGATTGCGATAATGTTTTTGATGTGCTGAATAATGTCGGCAAAATGCCTCTGCCACCGTATATGAAACGCGAAGAAGAGGTGGCAGATCGTGAACGTTATCAAACGGTTTATGCCGATCCATTGGGGTCTATGGCTGCGCCAACCGCAGGATTGCATTTCACAGATGAATTAATGGGCGAAATTGAAAAACATGGTGCCAAAATAGTAAAAATAACTTTGCATGTTGGTGCGGGAACATGGATGCCGGTTAAAACAGAAAATCTTTCCGAACATAAAATGCACAGCGAATGGTGTTGTATCACCCCTGAACAAGCGGACATAATAAACAATGCTGTGCGCGTAATTGCCGTTGGCACAACATCAATGCGCACTTTGGAAAGTGCGGCAATTCGTGCGCGTGAATCTGGGGTTAAAACGCGTGTTATTCCAATTTGTGATAATACAAATATCTTTATCACACCAGGTTATAAATTCGGTGCGGTGGATATCTTGCTGACGAATTTTCATTTGCCAAAATCGACACTTTTTATGTTGGTGTCCGCGTTTGCGGGTCTGCCCGAGATGAAATCCGCCTATGCCCACGCGGTTGCGGAAAAGTATAGATTTTTCAGTTATGGCGATTGCTGTTTGTTATTCAAAAAGGATGTATAAATGGAATTCAAACCGACATTACATAAATTATCAAATGGTGTAACTGTAATTCTGGATTCGATGGATTTAGAAACGGTTGCGGTAAAAATTCGTTTTACCACAGGTTCCAGGGACGAAACACCTGATACTTATGGTATTACCCATTTTTGCGAACATATGTTGATAAAGGGAACAAAACAATTTCCCAGCCGCAAAGAATTAAAAGATTATATTGAAAATCGTGGTGGAACATTTAACGCATCCACATCAAATAATTTATTACAAATATATGGTCGTATAATTTCTGAAAACACAAATGATTTATTGACTGTTTTTGCGGATATGTTAAAAAATTCGTTGTTTGACGAAAACAAGATAGAAATTGAACGCACAGTAATTTTGGATGAATCTCGTCGTGCACACAGTAATAATACCAGAAAATTCAGCGATTTGGTTCATACAAATTTATTGGGTTTTTCTGCATATCGAACACTTGGCACAGATGAAAACATCAAATCATTTACACGTGAACAAATGATGAATTGGTTAAAACAGCGTTTGTCTGCGAAAAATTGTGTGATTGGAATATCTGGCCGCATAGATGACAAAGAATCATTGTTGAAAAAACTGGAAGAATTATTCAATTTCTTGCCAAATCATGATGTTAATATAAATCGTGAGTTAAAATATACTCCATGTGACAAGTATAAAAAAGAATTAAATATAAAAAATGTATGGATAAATATATTGTTCCCATTTATTCGTCCAGATACGTTTGAAAATATGCGGATTAACCTGGCAGAATCCAAATTCCGTAAATACTTGCAACAAGAATTGACCGAGGTTGTGCGTCAACAAAACGGATTGGTTTATAATATTGGAATGTCTGGATATGGAAACGAATATGATGGCATCCATGGGATTGATACCGAAACCGCACCAGAAAATTTGGAACGTGCGGTTGCGTTAATTGCACAAACTGCATACCGTATATATAAACAAGACACAATTACAGATGATATATTAAAACGATTTTATAATATTCATAAACTTGTTGATGCAGATTTTTTAGAATCTGCGACACGTCGTTGTGATATATTGGTTAACCATTGGGGTGATTTTGGCAAAGTGTATGATTTACGCATGATACAAGAATTTGATAAATCTATAACTGTTGACGAGGTAATATCTGCCAGCCAAGGTTTCTTTGATGGACCAATGTCGATTATAACATTTGGTGCCGAATACGGCGATATTGATTTGCGTAAAATCTGGACTGATAATTTTAAATAAGGACGCACATGATAAAAGATAAAAAATATCCATTTGATTACAGATATAGCAGTTTGAATTGTCCAAATATAGAACATCGTATTGGCACGTGCTTATCTAGTCATATGTATTCATTTGGGTGTGATTTTGGTTGTGATGGTTTTTATGAATCTGATAT
>CAMOTP010000046.1 GCA_946625925.1 uncultured Alphaproteobacteria bacterium
TTAGAATCAAACGGCATTATTATATCTTTAAGACCCTTTGGCGAAAAGGATGCGGTTGCGCATATATTTACCGAAAATCATGGTGTGCTGTCGGGAATGTTGCGTGGGGCAGGGGCAAATTCTAAAAATAAACCTATGGTGGGTCAAATGGGGGCGGTTGTGTGGAACGCGCGGTTGGATTCTCAATTGGGTGTATTTCATTTCGAGGCACAAAAAAATTTAGCAATTGCTGCGATGATGGATTCATCAAAATTGGCGTATATAAATTCTATGTTTGCGTTGATAGAAACCCTGTTGCCAGAGCGCGAGGCATATCCAAATTTATATAATGCAACATTGAAAACTTTGACGGATATAAATGCAGATTCTTATTTGCAATGGGAATTATGTTTGTTGCGTGATTTGGGTTATGCGCTGGATTTATCACATTGTTCGGGGTGCGGACGGGCGGATAATTTGATTTATTTATCACCGCGCACAGGGCGTGCAGTATGTGGTGATTGTGGTGAACCGTATGTGGACAAATTATTTAAATTGCCAATAAATTTACATACGACTTTGCGTTTTTTGGAAAATGTTTGTAGACAACAAGATGTCGTTATGCCCCAATTTAGAAATTTTTTATGTAAAAGTTAAATCTTTTGCTTGCGTTTTTTATAAATTGTTTTAAGGTTATATCGTTCAACAGAAAAGGAGAAAACTATGATTTGGACAATTTTACTTTTGATTGTTGCAATTGCCTTGTTCTTGTTCGGTGGTAAAATGCTGGGCAACACTGGTAAGGGCGAATCTTTGGTACAAAAATGTGTTAACTTGTTGGCGATTGTTTTGATCGCTGGCTGTGTTGCTCGTTTGTACACACCATATTATTTAACATCTGTAAACCCAATGATTTTGCAAGATATGGCAAATGGTTTGCAAGAACAACAAAATGCAGAAAAAAATAAAGCGATTCGTAAAGCCGTTAAATCTGGCGCAGAATCCATGATGGCTGATGCCCCAATTTTGGGTAATGTTGATGCCAAAAACACAATCTTTATTTGGACAGATTTCTCTTGCCCATACTGCCGTCGTGTTCATGGTGAATTGGACAGAGTGTTAAAAGAACGTAATGATGTTCGCGTTGTTGTTAAAAACTTCTCTATCCATGGTGATTTGTCTGATGCCCCAGCACGTGCTGTTATCGCTGCAAAGATTCAAGATAATTCCAAAGCAGCTGCATTGGTTGAAGCATTGATGACAAAAGAATATTATACACAAGACGATATGAAAGATAGAGCTAAATTGGGCGAAAAAGTTAAAGCCAGTGTTTTGAAATTTGCAAAAGAAGCTGGTTTGGATGTCGCTAAGTTAGAAGCTGATATGCAAGGCGAAGTCGTCACACGTGAATTGGCAAATGTTCGTGGTATGGCACAAGAATTTGAAATCAATGGAACACCTTTCTTGATTATCAATGAACAGGCTTTCCCTGGTGCAATTCCATACAGCCAAATTATCGATGCTTTGAAAAAATAATAAAAGCAGATAAATTTAAAATCGCTTGGATAATTTTCCAGGCGATTTTTTTTATTATTAAAATTATCTGGTAATGATTTGTTTTATATGTGGAATTTGATATATGCCTTGGGGAATTTGTATGTCGCCAGTTGGTTTAATGTGTGTGTTTTTTAATTCAATCACAAATTTTGTCCCGGATGTTAATTTTTGCATTAATTCAAAATCTGTATCATATTTGGTTATTCCCATTATCTTGTTTTCACGGTTAACACGATATTCTATAAGAAACATGTCATCACCGATTGGTGTTTTATTTATAAAAGTCGCAATTTGTTCTTGGGACATATTATATATCTTTTTTCATTATTATTGCATTGTGGCCATTATCATAATAATGTGGCCGTATTCCTGCATTTGTAAAACCGCATTTTTGATATAAACTGATGGCTGGAATGTTCAATTCATCAACCTCGAGAAAAATTGTTTTTACACCATTTTGTTTTGCATCATGTTCCATTATTTGCATCAGTGCCGATGCGGTGCCGGTACGACGTGCAATTGGTGCAACACCAATAGATATTATTTCTGCTTCATCTGCGATTGTGCGCCAAACAATAAAACTGTTTTGACTGGCGATAATGTCGCAACCGGATTTTTTTAAATCTGCAAAATCATTTGCTGTCCATTTTTGTTTTTTATCTGGAAAGCAGGCTGCATAAAGATTTTCAAGTTCAGAATACATTTTATTGCCCGTTGTGTTTTTCTTCGGCATAACTGGGACGCAAATACATTGGAATTGCAGGTTCTGTATTACCTGATTCCAATTTTTGTTTTACGATACCAGTTGCCAATTTCAAATTAAAAGGTTTGTGTCCAACCGTTATAGGCCAATCCATTTGGCGCGTTTCTAATTCGTCGATGTCCATTTGTCTGGGGTCGAAATTTTTTGCGGCAACAAAAAAGTCGCCACGCCCAGATTCAATCGCAACAAATGCATCCGGTGTTTCTGCCAAATAAATTTCAAATGCATTAATCGGTACCACAGGAATATTTAATCCGATTCCCAGTCCTTTGGCATATGCAATTCCCAGTCTGATTCCAGTAAAACTGCCTGGACCAGTGACGATGCCGATGGCGGTTAAATCAGACCATGAAATATTGTTTTGTTGTAAAAAATTTTCTGTTGCTTGTGGTAAGGCAATCGCTTGTTTTTCAGCATCAATATGGACGTAATTGTCGCCCAGAACTAAATCAATGCCGTTATTTGATGTGTTAATAATTAAAATCATTTTTGTTTGCCTGTTGCTTTAAATTTTTTGTTGCATGCTGTAAAAATGCCTGGTGCAAATATGCGGTCGAATAATTTACGATTCTTGGGATACCGCATAATTCCTGATTCACGATGTAATGTGAATCTGTATCGTGTTTCACCAACCAACAGAACATTATATTTTATAACATCAAAATATATGTCTGGTGTTTTTAGCATGAACTGGTCATTTATTTTTATAGTACCAGAATAAATCCAAGTTTCAAATTCTAAATTATCACCATACTGTGCGATTTGTTTTAGTATGTTTCTATAATTTGAAAAATATTCTATGAATTCATTAAATATAGTCATATTTTATTGTGCACGCATTCCAAAACCAATTTTATGTGCGACCTCGCTGCAACTGCGGATGGATAACAAATCGTCAATTTTTTCAATTGTAAATTCAGTTTTTGTATCTGTGCCATCGTTTGCCAAAAGTTGTCTGCGTAATAATGTTGCTAATTCACGTTGTAAACTACGTACACCTTGTTCTGATGTATAATTACGAATTATGTGTCGTATGGCATCATCAGATATAATAATATTGTTTATATCCCAACCGTTATCATCAGCCACGCGTTTGATTAAATGTTCGCGTGCAATTTGAACTTTGTCGTCTTCGCTATAGCCTGGAACATTGATTATTTCCATACGATCTTTTAAGGCAGATGACATATTCAAAGAATTCGCTGTCGCAATAAATAAAACATTGGATAAATCAAAATCAACCTCGAGATAATGGTCGCGGAAAGTTTTGTTTTGTTCTGGATCCAAAATTTCCAGTAATGCAGATTCTGGATCGCCACGCCAATCACGTCCCATTTTATCAATTTCATCCAATACAATAACAGGATTATTTGTTTTGCATCTTTTTAATGCGTCCATTATGCGTCCTGTTTGGGCGCCAATATATGTTTTTCGGTGTCCACGAAAATGTGATTCATCGGAAATTCCGCCCAATGATATTCTTTGATATTTGCGTCCCAAAGCAGATGCAATAGATTTACATAATGATGTTTTACCCACGCCTGGGGCACCAACAAAACATAATATGCTGCCACGTGGTGCACCGGTTTTTTTCATAACCGCAATGTGTTCCAAAATGCGTTCTTTGACAGGTAGCATACCAGAATGTTCAGAATCCAGAATCTCGCGTGCTTTTTTCAAATCGATTGGTGCCTGGTCGGAATGTGTCCACGGCATAGACAATAATTCATCAAGATAATTTTTGATTAATCCGCCTTCTTGGGACATAGGGGACATGGCACGCATACGTTTCCATTCGGATTTTGCTTTTTCCATAACATCAGCAGGCAGACAAGCATTTTCAATTTTTTTGCGCATATTTGCGGTATCTGCTTCGTCATTGTCTTCGCCCATTTCGTGTTGTATGGCACGAAGTTTTTCTTGTAAAATGGCCTCTTTACGTCCTTTTTCCATTTGTTGATGGATACGACGATTGATGTTTTCTTCGATTTTTGCCGTTTCTGCGTTTAAATTAACCTGTTCCAGTAAAATAATAAGTTTTTCGCGCCATGTAGAAGCAGATAAAATCTTGATTGCGGTATCGGTATCAATGTTCAGCATTTGGATTACACTGTCAATAAAGGCAGGTAAAGGGTAATTGCGGACAACATTATATATTTTGTCCATTTTGATTTTTTTAGAACCGGCTAAATTGCGTAAATTTTCAGTGATTTTGTCACGCAGTGCAATAGTTTGTTCAAATTCACTGTCATCAAGTAATTCTATTTTTTCAATATCGCCCATAAAAATGCCGTCAACTAATTTTATGTCAGAAATTTTAACCGCGTCGGTTGTTCTGATGATAGAGTGGACAGATCCATCAGGTAAGTTTAATACCTGGACAATATCGCCAATCGTGCCAGTGTCATACATGTCATCAGCACTGGTTGGGTATCCCCAAGATTTTTGAGGAACCAAGACAATTTTCTGGCCAAAATTTGATGCCGTTTTCAAACAATCAACGGATAATTGATTGTCCAAATAAATTGGCATAGTCAGACCAGGATGTACAACAAGATCACGAAGTGGCAAAATATAATTTTTCATAGCAGATTAAATATAGATTGTTTTTGTTTTTTTTCAAGATAAAAA
>CAMOTP010000047.1 GCA_946625925.1 uncultured Alphaproteobacteria bacterium
CATTATAAAACAAAAGAAAACTTGCCCCGATGGGCAAGTTTTGAAACTATGGTTGTGGTGTGTGGGCGAAATGCGAGTTGAATTATTGTTGAAAAATATAATGTGGTGGAATATAATCGCCAATGAACAAAAGGATAAAATATGAAGTTTATTTCAAGTGTATATTTTAATTTATTTAAAAATATAGGCAATATGCGTTTGCTGTTTGTTATTAGTTGTTTTTGTTCGGTTATCTGTGCTTTGGTTGTCACAACCCATGCTCTAGATAGAGTAAAATTTATAGATATAAACAATATCTCATTACAGGAAACATTGAACGCATATTCTCCATATCACGAATTATTTGTTGATAATAAGTTACGCAATTATGTTGAGATAATGGAAGATACACAGGCACACAAACAAACAGCTACAAAACTAATCGTCATGAGAAAGTATTGTTTAGCGGGCATGCAAGACGAAGCTTACGAATTTGCTCAAAAACATCTTAAAGAAGTTTTTAATGGCGAAAATGCAATTCATTGTCCTAATAACAAACCATTGCAAACAGCCTATTCAATAGAATATCTTTGGAATTATTTATGGATTTTATTCTGGTTCTACTTACCATTTATACTAATTTTACCTATAAAGTTTATTGTAGATGGTTATAAACAAGATAATAAAAACAAAAAATGATAGATGACCATTTGTACGATTTTAATAGAGAAACTAGAAATATTGTAGAATATAACCTTGCGACTGTAGCCGTTGTCCATATAGCAGACTTGAATGTATTTTATACAGCTATAAAAGCTAGTCTAAACAATTTAAAGAAAAAGTTGGATAATTTGCCAGTATCAAAATCTCCACTAGAATATAGGGGATATTTATTTAATGAGGTTTTAAATAAAATGAGACAAAACGCACTAGTTGGAATGTTTCATTTGTGGCTGCGTAATTTGCAGGAATTTTTAGCAATTAGTGGTGATGCAATTAATGATAAGAAATTTATTATGCTCGACAAAGGGTATGAATTCATATTAGGGTTGTTTCAGACAGATAAAAACTTAGAACAATATATTTATATAATTGCAAAATATGGGTGTTTGGTAAATGTAATAAAGCATGGTTTTGGGAAATCTTTTGATAAATTAAAACGTAATTATAGTGAATTTTTATATCCTCCAGCAGAATATGACGAAACTATTATCATTAATGGTGAAAAAATTAAAGTTATTGGTGTTAATGCGCCATATGTTTTAGAAAAAAATATAAAGGAATTTTATGAAGCATCAAAGGGGTTTTGGCAAAATATTCCGGAAAAATTGGTTATAGATTTTACAGAAAAAACACCAAATCGAGTTATATAAGCATAGATTTTTTTGTTTCGCCCACACACCACAACCACATTGAACTATAATGTCAAACGGGGTGGTTTATTATTATAAATCTAACCTTTTTACCAGTTCGAATGTAAAATTGCTAATGTATCTAGTTCGAAAGTGTTAATAACAACATAAAAATTCAAGAATAAACTTTCGAACTCGCCAAACTCTTGTATTCTAAACAAAAAATGCCCCGAAGGGCATTCTGTTAACTATGGTTGGAGCGCACGGATTCGAACCATGATAAAGAGAACCAAAATCTCTTGTCCTACCATTAGACGACGCTCCAATGATGCGTAAATTATACAGATAAAAAATCTTTTTGCAATAAAAAACTTATTCTAAACAAATACCACCCTTTCGGGTGGCATTGCAATTACACACTGTTCCATTTACGGACACATTTCTAATTGATTCAAAACATTTTGAACATCTGCATTAACAAAATCTGTCACAGGACGTCCAACACCGTCATGATGCCGATATTCAAATGGTGCATCAGCAAACTGTGGGTATTCTTTATACAGTTGCTCAAACGGTGCCAATAATGCCTTTATCGTGGTTTTCGATTTGCAAATGCAACTGTTCCTGACGTCTGAAATCATCGCAGATGTTGCTTCAAACTTTTTGGTGTTATGGATTTCTTCGTCTGTCATTACAACGCAACGTGAACCAAAACCTGAAAAGTTAGCATCGTCAGACAAGAATTTATAAATCAATCCCTTGCTTGCACCGGCTTGTTTCAATTTATATGTAATTCCACCAGTACAACAAGATTGCGAAGCACGCATCAACACCTTATATCTGTTTAATAAAGGCGCCATAGATTTATCGTTCGCAGAAATATTTGGGTTTGCCTCTATTGCGCTGGTAATGTCGCACATTACACCATCACGCAATACCTTGCTGCGTGGTGCAACGGTTTCTGAAACAATCGGTTTACGTAACCATACGGCACATTCTGCGACTGTATCAAAAGGACAATCTTTGTATTCTGTTTTACTTTTCGTACTGGCAAAGACTTCATCGCTATATTCGCCATTATAATTTTCTGTCGTTTCGGATACATTATCCCCAGAACCCGACAAGAAATTATTTATAATATAAACAGTTTCGCCATAATAACTTTGTTCGCCCAAAGAAAAACCACTGTGTTGTGCTTTATATTTATCTGCCTTGGAAAAACTGACAGTCGGCCTTTCCATAGGTGTCATAACAACAGACTGAATAGATACATCACCGGTTGTGACAGTATCGTCAGTCCACAAATTTTTAAGTGATTTTTTTGGTACTAATAATTCGTCCACACGCACACGCGTCTGTTCGATTTCATCCATGGTGTCGCGCATATATTTGGCATCACTGATTTGAATATTATCAACAGCAGGTGTTTCTTCTACAAATTCTTCTTCGACCAATGTGTCTTCCAAAGAATCTGAAGCGATTACCGGACTGATACCGTAAATGCACAACAAAGATGATAAAATAAATATAGGTCTTCTCATACCCACAATGATATCATAAAATTGGCTATTTTAAAATAAAAATTTATTGTTGCGGTGTATTGCATTTTTTTATTATCATCTAGGATGTAAATCTTAACCAAGGGGAATATAATGAAAAAAACATGTGCCTTTATATTGTCTGCTGTGTTAACAATGCCTGCATTTGCAACCACAGATACAAATACAGTTGCAACAGAAACTGTTGCCCAGGATACAGAAACAACTTTACAAGATACCGTTGCCCAGGTTGAAAATGATGTGTCGGATGCATATGTAAAAAACTCTAACCCTGATATTAAATTTCCACGCGGTTTACAACTGGGGGTTGGGCTGTCTGCGACCAGTGGTTTGGAGGGTTTCATTGGTTATAATAATAAAAAATTTGATTCTTTCTGGTGGAAAAGATTAGGAATTCGTTTTGATTTTGCGTCAACAAAACCTGTGAAGTCTGTCATAGATAGCATGGTTGATAAATATATGGATGACGGAATTGACATCGGTGATAATTTAACAATTACAGACGGCAAGATTGAATCTCATCATATGGCGGCTTTGGTCGATTTTTACCCATTTGGTGATACATGGTTATTTGGTGGTTGGCGCCTGACCGGTGGTTATATGTTCGGTAAAATGGATGTTGATGCAATGTTAACCGGCAGTGATGATAGATTGTCGCAATATGCTGGAAAACAGTTCGAAATCTGGGGAACTAAATACCAATATACTGGTGGTGATGTTCATGGAACAGCCTCGGCTGATTGGGATATCAAAGGTCCGTATGCAGGAACTGGTTTTGATATAGGTTTATTCAGTGGTTTTAAACTATTTATGGATATGGGGGTTGTATTTACAAACAAGGCCGCAGAATTATCTATGGATGTTCCTGGCTCGGGTGCAGGTTTGGAATACTGGGATACTACAACAAATTCTTGGGAACCTGTTAATACACCTGCGTTAGAAAATACATTAAACGAAAATATAGAAAAAACATTGGCCGATGCCCAGAAAGAATTAAACAAATATAAATTCTTCCCAATTGTAAAGATGGGCTTTATGTATCGGTTCTAAAAATAAAATCGAATCGGGGGTAAATCCTCGATTCGATTCCTGACAACGAATCGCAAAATACTGCATAGTCGAATCGTGTCAGGGGCAGATTGATATATGATTTTAATTTTTTTTAAAATTATTTGTGGCAGATTTCTGCGATTTTTTGTCTGCTGTGAAAAAAATATAAAAATATTTCCAAAAATTACTTGACTTTTTTAGGATTTCAATTCATACTATGCAGGCTTTCAAGTTGAGACATTTCCCAACCTATGAAATTTCGCGATAACAGATAAAAACAAGTAATTGTTTCTGGGCAAAATCGCAACATTGTTAATAAAAGCAGCTCATCAAAATAATTTTTGATGCACATCAAAAATTACTCAAGAAGAGATATGCAGACAGTTGAATTTGGAATTATCCAAACTTTGACAAAGTCAATGTGCATATCCTAGACAGGTAGTAGGTTTACATATTAAACCTCGTTAAAAACT
>CAMOTP010000048.1 GCA_946625925.1 uncultured Alphaproteobacteria bacterium
AAATTTATTGTTTTTTCTTGCGACTTTTAAACTGCATATCATACAAAAGCTTATATGCACCATTTTTATTTTTCAGCAATTCTTCGTGTGTACCACTTTCCACTATTTCACCACGATTTATGACCAATATATTATCCGCATTTTGAATTGTTGATAATCTGTGTGCAATCACAAACACTGTTTTATCTTTCATCAGATTTTCAATAGCCTTTTGCACTACGGCCTCGGCCTTGTTATCCAGTGCAGATGTCGCCTCGTCCAGAATCAAAATCGGTGCATTTTTCAAAAACGCCCTTGCAATCGCAACACGTTGTTTTTGTCCACCCGATAACAATACACCACGTTCACCGATTTCTGCATCTAAACCACCAGGCAAAGTTTTTATAACATCTTCCAAACAAGCCATCTCGACTGCTTTTTGTAATTCTTTTTCCGTTGCGTTTTCATTACCCAACATAATATTTTCACGTATAGTCCCACTAAACAAGAAATTATCCTGAAATACGACACCAATATTTGCACGCAATGATTCCAATGTCATATCACGCACATCAACACCATTAATCAAAATTGCACCACTGGTTACATCATAAAATCTGGGCAACAAACTTACCACCGTAGATTTACCACCACCAGAATTTCCAACAAATGCGACTGTTTGCCCCTTTTTAACTGTAAAATTAATATGTTTCAACACAGGCACATCTTGTACATATTCAAACGAAACATCACGATATTCTATTTTCTTTACCCTAGAATCCATTTTTACTGCGCCCTTTTTATCCATAATAGCAGGCACCGTATCAAAAATATCAAACACACGTTCTATGGCCAAAAACGACATCAACACAGAATTATATGTTCCACCAATAGATTTTATTGGTGTGTATAACATAATCAAAGCTGTTAAAAATGACACAAAACTACCGGCTGTAATAGAACCACGCAAAATCAAATAAGATCCAAACCATATTGCCAAACCAATACCAACCGACAAAATAACATGCATAACCGGTGTTAACCAACGCGTACGTTTCATCATTTTCATGGTTAAACTGAATGAATTACCTAATACTTTTTTAAATTTATCACGTTGTCTGTCTGACAGATTATAAGAAATGATTGTTTTATTACCGCTGTATGTTTCGTTATATTCTGTCAACAAACTGGAACTAACCTCGATACTTTTTTTAACAACATTTTTTATTTTTCTACGCACCATGGTCATTGGCAACAAAGCAAAAAACATTATGCCCACACAGACCAATGCCAATTGCCATGAATTATAAAACAACACCGCAATCAACGATACAGCCGTAAAAAATTTCTGAATAAAAGATTTTACATTACTCAATAATCCAGCACATGCCATATCAGCATTACTGTTGAACATAAATAAAACTTCGCCTGAATTCTTCTTGTTAAAAAATTCTGTATCAAACGTTAACATCTTTTTATACAAATCCATTTTCAACAGATTTGTAGTATTTGCACCAACCCAAGTATTCAAATAATCAGCAATATATTTCAAAACACCTTGAACCAATGTAAAACCTATAATCAGTACAGGAATATACCATGCTGTTTGTAAATTCTTGTCCACCATAACAACATCCATATATGGTTTTAACGACAAGGCAATAACCGCATCCAACGACCCAACAGGAATTGCGACCAACACAGCCAGCAAAGCACGCACCCAAAAAGGCTTTATATATGGCCACATACGTTTGTAATTTTTTACAAACATATTATGCAAAATTTTCTCGCGTAATTCTTTACTTAGTTTTCTGGCCATACTCTCTTTCCTTTATTCTGTAACAGGTTCTGGTTGATATATTTCTACATCCCTGGTCATAGAAATAAATTTTTCCGCCCTGCGAATCGGCAATTCATCCGATGGAATTTCACGCAAAGATTCCAACGCAGAACTAACCGCATTTGCAACCAATTCCATTGTTGTTTGCCAATCTGTATGCGCACCACCCGCAGGTTCAGAAATAATACCATCTATGACATTCAAATTTGCCATATCACGCGCTGTCAATTTCATAGCACTGGCCGCTGTCGCCTTGAATTTATTATCGCGCCATAAAATCGAAGCACAAGATTCGGGTGCAATCACAGAATAAATCGCATTTTCCATCATTAAAATTTTATCACCAGTTCCAATAGCAATTGCCCCCCCTGAACCACCTTGGCCAACATTAACTGCGACATATGGTGTTTTAATTGCCAATCCCACAGAAATAGCATTTGCCACAGCCTGGGATTGTCCACGTTCCTCACTTTCACGACCAGCATTAGCCCCAGCAGTATCAAACAAAGAAATAACAGGCAACCCAAAACGTTCTGCCAAACGCATCATACGCACAGCCTTGCGATATCCTTCTGGATTTGCCATACCAAAACGATGTTTTTGACGTGTTTCTATTGTGCGCCCTGCTTCTTGACCGATAATAACAGCCGGAATGCCACGCCAAAATCCAATTCCACTACCCATTGCGGCATCTTCGCCATAACATCTATCACCGGCCAAATAAGTCCAATCATCAACAATACCGGCAACATAATCTAAAAAGTGCGGTCTGTTTTCATGACGTGCCAACAACACTTTATCATACGCCTCACTTTCACCCAGACCTCTGATTTTTTTATCTTTATCCATCTTTGGTGTTTGAACTTTTATGACCTTGGGTGTAATTGTTTGATGTGTCAACACACGTAATATACGTGCAACATTATCATGCAAATCTGAACGTGCAGACACGATATCAACCATACCATGTTCGTACAAATAATCTGCAGTTTGGAAATTTGAAGGTAATTTTTCACGAATATTTTGTTCAATAACACGTTTTCCTGCAAATCCTATACGTGCACCAGCCTCGGCAATATGAACATCACCCAACATTGCGAACGATGCCGTTACCCCACCAAACGTAGGATCCGTTAAAATAACAATATATGGAATCTTTTTATCGTGCAATTTATTCACAGCAACCGTTGTACGTGCCATCTGCATCAAAGACAAAATATTTTCCTGCATACGCGCACCACCACTGGATGTCACCATAACAAATGGTTGATTTAATTCAACGGCATGTTCCATCGCAGAAATAATACCATCACCAGCGGCACGCCCCATTGACCCCATCATAAAAAAGCCATTCAAAACGCAAATTGTAGATTTTATTCCGCCTATTGTACCATCCGCAGCGGCCACCGCATCATTTTCACCTGTTTCTTCCCTGGCATCAGTTAAACGATCTTTGTAATTTTCACGATCGACAAATTCCAAAGGATCGTCTGTACACTGTGGCAAAGCCAATTTTTGCCAATCTGGATTATCAAACAACAAATTAAAACGTTGTTTAGGCGACATAATAAAAACATGTCCACAACGCGGACAAACGTAATGATTATCCTTGTAATCGCGATAATATACCAATTTGCCACAGGATTCACACTTAATCCACATCAATTTAGGAACGCGATCGTATCTATTACGATCCTGGGTTTGAATACCCTTTTTTGATTTGAAAAGCATAATAATTATCCGTTCATTTTTTTGGTTAATTCACGACTAGGCTTGAACAACACAGTTGTATTTGCAGCCACCGGCTGTGACAATCCTGTCGATGGATTATATCCAATTTTCGGTGCACGCATACGTGGTTGAAAAGTACCAAAGCCACGAATTTCAATACGATTACCATGGGCAACCGCATCAATCATAGAATCAGCAACCGTATCCAACATTGCAGCCGCATCCGATGCACGCATATGTTTAAACTGAACTTGAATAGTTCTAATCACATCAGAACGTTTCATAACACTAAATCCTTTTGTTATTACTAATAATTTAGCAAATTTCCTAAACATATCAAGTATTTTTTACACATCAAACATATCCATATTTATCTTTATATTAAAAAATAAAAATCGGCAAAACGCCGATTTTCATTTATCCATACCACCAAACTAATCAATTTTTGCATATTCACAAAAACCTTCACTCGTATCACAGCGACTTGCAATACCTTCGCTAATAAAATAACCTTGTGGATGCAAGCATGCCGGACAAACCTGTGGTGCCTCGGTTCCAATATGCCAATTTCCACAATTTGTACAACGCCACATCACAATTTTATCAGATTTGAACAAAGTTCCATTTTCGATTGCTTCGGCCAATGCCTTGAATCTGGATTCGTGATATCTTTCCGCCAAACCAATATTTTTGAATATTTCTGCGATTGCCGGGAACCCTTCTTGGGCAGCAATTTGTGCAAAACGTGGGTACATTTCTGTATTTTCTTCATTTTCACCATATGCCGCAGATTTCAAATTTTCCA
>CAMOTP010000049.1 GCA_946625925.1 uncultured Alphaproteobacteria bacterium
CGAGGGTTCGATTCCCTTCGCCCGCACCAAAAATTCAACCGGCAAAAAGCCGGTTTTATTTTTGGATTGTGGCGTTGGAAGAGAACCCGATAAAGAGGGTTCGGAGTAGTTAGTTGGCAAGAACGCGCAAAGCGCAGTTCGCGCCTTACGATACGAAAGGGGCCCACGAACGCAGAGAGTGGGAATATACATTCCCTTCGCCCGCACCAAAAATTCAACCGGCAAAAAGCCGGTTATTTTGTTTTCTGAATTTGCATATTTGCAAGTTCTTGTTCAATCTCGTATATTCTTTTAGTTATGGATTTTAATAATTTTTTGCTGGGCTGATTCTTATTTATCACGATAATCATACGAACGATAACTGAATTTAAATCGTATCGCTTGTTCATAGATGCAATTGTGCGCAACATTTCTAATCGTGCTTTGGCACCTTCCCAATCTAGTTCCTTGTCGGAAACCATTTGATTGGTCAAAAATTTCGTTCTTATTTCACGTTGTTCGTTCATTTTTGCACCTCTTGGCTTAGGGTTAATAGCAAAAATACCAAAATTGCGTGTAACTATACGTACATATACTAGCACAACAAATGCTTTTGTCAAACTTATTATGATGAAAACAAAAAAGCCAGCAAATAGCTGGCAAATAGTTATATAAATATTTTATTTTAATATTGGATTGTTCTGTTGCGGCACACAATTTTAACAACAGGAATACGGGTTGCTCTTTTCTTGCTGTGTTTTTTTGAACGACGGAATGGTTGTTCTTCATACATTTCAATCATAATATTCCAATCGTACTTTGCGTGTATAATAACCGCCATGCCATCTTGAAATTCACCAGCCGTTGATTTGACGCGTGTTTTTATATTCTGCAAAACTTCGGAATTATCTGGTCCTTGCCAAGTATTTATATGTATTGTTGCAGCAAAATGTAATACATCATCAACTTTTGCTTTCAATTCGTCCAAACTGTCAGCGGATACAGTTGCACCTTTTGATGGATCGTCTTTTTCTGCTATAAACAAAGTAGGGGATATACCAGAAACAATATATATAGTATAATGATGATAGTGTTCTATTGGGTGTTTGCGCACTTTGGGACGTTTTCTAGTCTGTTGTGGTTGTGGTTGTGGTTGTGGTTGTGGTTGTGGTTGTGGTTCTGGTTCCGCCATAAGTCCCTCCTTGGTGTTATTTGTTTTTCTGAACAGGAATACTTAATTTTTGTTTTGGGTAAATCAAATCTGGATTTTTAATATTATTGCGATTGGCAATCATACTAAATAATACACCACGACGCATAAAATTACGTGCAATAATCCACAGACAATCACCGCGTCTGACTGTATAGTATGTATTGTCATCGCCAGTTCTTTTTGGCATAATAAACCTATGCGTTAACATTGCAACAATGTTATTATTATTGTCATGCATACGCACAGACAAAGAATATTCTCGACCAGAAATCAGTTTGCCTACATCGGCACCCAAACCAAAATGCCTGTAATCAGAAACGCGAACTGTTCCCAATAAGGTGTCATTCAAAGAAACCGATACGCGCAAGCGTGGCAATCCGTCACCGGAAATAATTAAACGACCATTGTCCAGATAATCTATTTTTGATATAGATAAATCACCATCTTGCAACGAGAAAGGTTTTTGTAAAATCTTGGAACCATTACTGGATATTAATAAAGAAACAGAATTTTTTGCACCGGCTTCGGAAACATAAATAAATGCATCATCAGCAGATTTTATTCCTGTTTTGGCATCGGTCAAATAAATGGTGTAATTGCCAGGTTTTAATGCGTTTTTCGGTGCATAAACAAATTCACCGTTTTTATCGGTTGCGATTGTTGCAACCAATTTTTTATTCATGACAACAGAAATGCCGGTATCTGTTTTCCAACGACCGGCAATTACGATTGTTCCATCATCACCAATACGAACAATATCAAACATAGGTGTTTTTACATCTTGCTGAACTGTTCTGACAACCGGTTCTGGCACAGGTTGTGTAATTGTTCTATTTTCACCACCGGATTGTATTCTGGTAATTAAAACCCAAATTGTCACAAATATAACAATAAAAGCACACAAAATAGGGAACCAATATTCACGCAATACAGATTTTTCTTTTTCAGATTTAACCGCAGGTTTTCCAACGGTTTTCTTTTGTGCTGGCTTTGCGAATACATTCAAAGATTTAAAAAAAACGCGCGCAAAAGAACGCCGTTTTTCTAACCAAGTTTGTTGCTGATTTATTGCATCGTCTATCAAATTATCCGTAGACCGTTTTGTTTTACCCATCTTATCTTGTGTTGCCATAAACAAACTCCTCTAATAACACAATTAAATACACAACCTCAAATTAGCACAAAAATAATACCGTTGTCAAACTTTTTGTGATATAATAGTTCCAGTAAAAAAACGAGGTGCATATGAAAAAAATAGGTATAATGACAACCGGTGGGGATTGTTCAGGATTAAATAGTGTTATTTATCATATTATGTGTGGTGCGAACAAACGCGGATGGAAAGTATATGGAATATTTGACGGAACGGATGGTTTGGTGTCTGACAAACCAAATATGATACAGTTAACCAAGGATGTATTGCCACAAGAATATTCGTTTGTTGCGGGCAGTTTTTTACGTAATGGAAACAACGGACAAAACAACTGTTTTGAAAAAGCGGTGCAATCAGGAAAAATTACACAATTTACAAAACAGTTAAAAAAATCTTTGGCACAAACAAAATTAGACGCTTTGATTTTGATTGGTGGCAACGGCAGTATTTCACTTGCATGGAAAACACGTGATATTTATAGTGATATGCAGTTGATTTGTATTCCAAAAACCATAGATATGGATATCCCATTAACAGAAAAAACGATTGGGTTTGATACCGCAGTATCCCAATTAACAAGATTTTGTGATGATTTAATGTTAACGGCACGCAGTCACCACCGGTGGTTTGTGGTACAATCAATGGGGCGCAAATGTGGAATGTTGGCATTAACGGCTGGCGTGGCTGCGGGCGCATCTGCAATTTTAATTCCAGAAATAAAATTTGATGTTGATAAATTAATAGAACATATTAAAAATGCCGATACAGATTATGGTATAATTATGGTATCCGAAGGTGTTTCTTTGCGTGGACATTCGGGCGAGCCTGCAACAATGATATCACGAAAGTTAACTGCGGCTGGCATTGCAAATCGGACGGCTTTCCCAGAACATATTCAAAGGGCAGGTAACACCGTTCCAACGGACAGAATACTGGCAACCCAAATGGCAACGGTTGCATTGGATGCAATTACAAATAATGAAACATATGTTATGACGGCACTGCAACACGATGAAATTACTACGGTTGGTTTGGACAAAGTCGTTTCTGCGGGTAAGCCAGAACGTGACCCGAATATAGATGGGTTAATGATTTCTAATGCAATGGTTGATGATGATAACCCATTGCTGATTGCCGCAGATAATATGGGTATATATATCGGTGAAACGAAATAAAAAATCGGGCGTTTTGCCCGATTTTTATTTGTCCAATCCCAATCTAATTCTATCGCTCAGTAATAATATTCTGCCGCGTTCAGCTTCGTTAAAATCTTTTAATATCTGGGCAATACTCTGTTTTTTAATTTCTTCGACTGTTTTATTTTTTATCAGGCTATATTTATAATTGTCTTGTTTTCCTTTTGTGCGTGAAAATGTCACGATATCGCCACGTTGAACACCAATCATACCATATGATTCATAACAAATCTCTTTCCATACAGGGCTGTATGCTTGTATTTGTGTAGTTGCACTGGCTTGTATATGTACAACAGATGTCACGACCGCATCTTGTTCTTCTTGGTCTATAAAATCCCGTAATTTTTGTTCCGCTCTACACAAATCAAACCCAGTAATATATGCATAAGTATTTCCGCGTTTTTGACGCAACACAGGAATCACATCGCCCGGTTTATGTGTTGTGCGCCAACCATCCCAATAGATTGAACCGTCAAACCGTTTTGTAAAAAATCTTCCCCACAAATTGTTTTCTAACCATACGCCACTATCATCGATGCTGAGAATTGTGCTAAACTGGTGATTTTCGTCTTCATAATTTGCCATATAATTAACTCCTTGCTATTTTCTTTTTTTATAACATAAAAACACCAAAAAGCAATTAAAAAACCGCCCGATTGGGCGGTTTTAAACAAACTAAACAAATTATTTCTTTTCAGTAAAATCTGCATCTGTGGTATTATT
>CAMOTP010000050.1 GCA_946625925.1 uncultured Alphaproteobacteria bacterium
ATTTTTTGCTTTGTTTGATTATTATGCAAAAAAGGACTTTGTTATGGAAAAATTAGATATTTATGATGAATATATGAATAAAATTGGTTCTGAAAATCGCGATACTGTTCACCAAAACGGGTTATGGCATAAAACTGTGCATTGTTGGATGTATGATGATGATGGAAATGTATATTTTCAAATTCGTGCAGATTTGAAAAAAATGTATACAACAGCATCTGGACATGTGTTGTCGGGCGAAACTGTGCGCGATGCATTTCAACGCGAAATTCACGAGGAAATCGGGGTTAACACAGATGCATCTGGTGCAATTCCTTTGGAAATTGTATTCTGGCGGCAAGATAAACCACAGAAAAATTGGCATGATCGGGCGTTCGCACATATTTATGCAAATAAATTACCAAACGGATTTACAGACTTTCACTTTCAACCCGAAGAAGTCGCTGGTTTGGTGCGTATAAATGCAAAAGAATGCCTGGATTTACTGATGGATAAAAAAACGTCTGTGCATGCAACAAAAATCACTGCCGATAAAACAATCGAAATAAATATTACAAAAAATGATTTTCTGGTTGCACCTGATGAAACACCTGTCGTCAAATATGGTTTTATATTGCAAAGTATCATTCAACAAAACAACCATAATTAAGTAAATTTTTCGACAGATACTAACAGAACATTGTTATTTTATCATACCACATGTGATATTAATAATTATTAATTCCTGTGTTTTTGTATATATAATCAAATTCAACAACAGGTATTGTCCTTGTCATATTTTGTTTGTTTTTGTATCTGTATGCACCGTTATACACAAAGCATTTATCTTTTGGTGCAACTATGCGCATATTTTCATAAAACGTATCACCAGGATATTCGTTTATCCTGACCAGCGCACCATCACAATATTTTGCACCACGTTTTTCACATACAGCCGCCAAAGCAAATCCATCCAATAATTGATACACCTCTATTTCTGGGATATTCTTGCATTTTGTATTTTTATTTTGTATATCGGGCTGGGGTCTAACAGTGCGACACCCGAATAAAGCAACACATAACATCATTAAAATAATTTTTTTCATAATCTCTCCTTAACTGACCATTGTTTTAAGTATAAGAATATAAAATGTAAAAATCAAATGTATAGGTTTTATTGTTCATCGTCTGGGGGTAATGTAATCGTTTTTGTTATTTTGTTTATTTTAGAATATTGAATACAATTTTTATCGTGATCATTAATTATTCCACATGCTTGTAAATGTGAATAAATTACTGTTGGCCCCAGATATTTAAAACCACGACATTTCAAATCACGACTAATTCGAACAGACAAACCATTATATACGGGAATTTTACCATGTTCATGTCCCTGGTATAACACCGTTTTGCCATTTGTAAAATTCCATAAATATTTTGTAAAACTGCCATATTCTTGGCGAATATTTATAAAACATTTTGCGTTATTTATAATTGCGGCAACCTTTCGTGGCGACCGTATCATTTCAGGATATTGTAAAATACGTTCTATATCATTTTGTGTATATCGGGCAATTTTTTCAAAATCAAAATTATCAAAACATTTACGAAAAATTTCGCGTTTTTGAATCATTAAATTCCAACTGAGTCCACATTGCATACATTCCAAAAACAAAAATTCAAACATTTTATAATCATCCAGAACCGGCACACCCCATTCTGAATCATGATATTTTTGCATTTCTGGGGAACAATTACCCCAATCACAATAAGACATAACAAAAGCCTATTTTCTGGTCATCGCCCATGTAAACATAGTTGCACCAACGATAAACAATACCCCCGATAATAACTGTCCCATTGTTAATCCCCATGATGTTAAAAATCCAATTTGTGCATCTGGGGCACGAAACAATTCACACACAATACGAATAACAGCATACGACATACCCATAATTCCTGCCAATGCGCCCGGGTGTTTTTTTAAATTTGTTTTTTTATACAATAAAAACATAAAGGTAAACAGGAAAACCCCTTCACCAAATGCCTCGTATAATGGACTGGGATGGCGTGGAACAGACGAATATCCATCAAAAACAACCGCCCATGGAACATCTGATGTGCGACCCATAACCTCCATATTTATAAAATTAGCAATACGACCAAAAAACAATCCCAACGGGGTCACAACAGCACCCAAATCTAGCATTTTCCAACCATTGAAATGATAACGGTGTGCAGATAAAAATATAGCAGTAATAACACCCAATAATCCGCCATGAAAACTCATTCCACCATGCCAAATTTGAATAATTTCCAATGGATGCGATATAAAAAATGGCAAATTGTAAAACAACACATAACCCAACCTGCCCCCAATTACGACACCTAGTATGATATAAGTGATAAAATCATCATATTGTTTTTTGTCCAAATTCAGTCCGGAATCCCTGTTGCGCATCAAACGTGCCAACAACCAGAATATAACAATAAAAGAAACAACATACGCCAGCGCATACCAACGAATATCCAAACCAAATACAGAAAATGCAACCGGTGATATAGGATTTATATGTATTGCCATTTTTACACACCTTTGATTCACAGTGTAAAAATATAAAGGCAAAAAAACAATAAAAAAAGCACCGAATAATCGGTGCCTAAATTTTATTTATATGATATTAACGATGATGACTTGACAAATCACATAATGGACTTGGTCTGTAATTTTTAATTAGCTGTTTTTCTTCTTCACGTTTTTCGATAGATTGTTGCAAATCTGCAATAATTCTGTCACAACGGGCTATGTATGCAGGATCTTTCGACGCATCTCTTTTGGCTTCGTTTTCTTTGATTTGTTTCTTATACAAGGCAATCAAACCATCTTTATCACTACCTTCAATAAAGGGGTTCTTTCTAGTAAAAATTCTTTGTCTAGGCATTCTTTTTCCTCTTGGTTAGTTTTTTTATATTACAACGGGAATTATAAGGCATTTTTTATATTTGTCAACAAAAAATATGACAAAAAATATTTTTAGTGTAATCAACACCCAATAGGCCAAGACAACCTAGAACTCTTCAATTATGCCTTTTCCGCCCCAACCTTCCATTTTCTCAATCATTTTAATCATATAATCAAATTCTTTTTCTGTTAATGTAGACACCCTTTTGCCTACGTTAATGCCAGCCTTTCTTAATTCGCCCACATAGTAAGCCGTATTATTTTCTGTTGGTGGGGCGTAATTGTACATAGCCTGTTCAACAGTTAATTTTTGATACCCTTGAGCTTTCCAAACATTAATTAATGCCCGATGACCTGTGTCATAATTTTCAAACACAGCAAAATTACCATTTGGTTTGGTTGATAATATAGCACAAGCCAAATCACTTCTTCTTATTGCACCAGGGTTAAAGAAACGCCATGGTATTGTACCATTTTTGCGAATAAAGCCCTTGCCCGTACCATCCTTGTACGTATATTTGATTTGTTTTTGTGACGAATTAACCTTGGTAATTTCATAAGGACACGTATATTCCATTTCGGATTCAACAGTTATCAAATCTTCGGCAAATTTTTTACACCGGTTTTCAACATCTGTAGCCAACTGGGTTCTTGTACTGTCATCATCAATCTGAACATCAGAAAATGCAGTAAAACAAACTTCTTTGATTCCAGAAACAGATATTAACCCACCATTTTGATTTAGCATAGTAATGTATGTTGTCGCCACACGATCCAATATAACTTGATCTGTGGTATTATCGGCAAAATGATATACTTTGTAGTCGGATACAATATTTCCAAAATGTTTCGAAATAACAGTTTGAGCCACTGCCGGTTCAACAAACAACAAATCGCTGTTGGTATTATCTACACCAATCATACCGATATTGTCGTCTATTTCATCATTAATCATATCATCTGCTATAGAAGGCACGGAATAAAAACACCCTGACACGATTAATAACATCATTAATGTTTTTTGTATCATTTTAATACCTCCGTGCATTTTGATGCAACAGACGCCACTTTCTTTATCGCAGATATCTGGGTCGCATTAAATACTGTCGCAACACCAC
>CAMOTP010000051.1 GCA_946625925.1 uncultured Alphaproteobacteria bacterium
CCGATTCTATTGCTGGTGTTGTATTGGGAACCGTTGGTGGTGTCGTCACCAGCAACATCATCAAAAAGAATCAAATTGAAAATGGATTCGAAGATTTAAAATGCACAATTACCGGCCAAGACGTTGCAAATTACGGCGATACATTTAAAGTTGGTGTACATTATTAAAGGATTTTTTAATGAAAAAATTTTTATTATTTTTGGGTTGTTTTTGTGCTCCTTCATTAGCATTTGCTGGTTTTCAGGTTACATTTAAAAATGGTTCAACATTACAATTGTGTACAGACGAAGAAACAGAAACGCCATGGCTAATCAAATCATACAAATATCAAAATACCACAGACACTATGATCCTAAACTCTGAGGCTGATATTATATTCCAAAATTATGACCACAACAATACAGATACATTCTCAACCGATTTACAATCTGTATTTGATATAAATATGATTGACCATACTGTCGTTGAAGACAATTTATTGTATAATAACGTCAAAGAGATAGTTTTAGAATGCGAAGACGACAAACCCGTTTTTAAAATCAGTGCTTGTTTAGACGAATCCAAACCACAAGATAAAGAACAAACAATTAACGGCATACAATATATTGACACATGCCAGTCAACAAGTACTAATACGGATAACACAGAAACATCAAACAACAACAGTATCTTTACCAAACTAGATAAAAGTTTGTCCGAACACTTTTCAAAATCATATGAATGGAAAGATGAAAATGGTGAATTCAATACCGCACGTTTGGCATCCGATTCTATTGCTGGTGTTGTATTGGGAACCGTTGGTGGTGTCGTCACCAGCAATATCATCAAAAAGAATCAAATTGAAAATGGATTCGAAGATTTAAAATGCACAATTGCCGGCCAAGACGTTGCAAATTACGGTGATACATTTAATGTATCTTTAAAATAAAAATGAGCATTCGCCCATTTTTTAAATTAAACATGTTAGCACTGGAAAATCTATGATACTGCCAAACAATACAGCAAAAAAGAAACACACACTACCGCCTATAACAAACAAATGCCATAACGCATGCGAGAATTTCATTTTACGCCACAGATAGAAAATCACACCAACTGAATATGACAAACCACCTGCCAAAACAAACCACATTCCACGTGCAGAAATTGTTTGCAACATAGCCGGCAAAATCCAAACCAATGCCCAACCCATAATTAAATACAACGAAACCACCCACTTTGGCTGTTGTTTAGGATTTCTGAATTTCATAATCGCGCCAAAAATAACAATCGCCCACATAATACCAAACATAGACCATCCTAAACCCATATGATGACATCTATTAAGGTTCACCAACAAAAAAGGTGTATATGTTCCAGCAATCAATGCATATATTGCAATACTATCCCAAACCTCGAAAAAGCATTCACTCTTTTCGCCAATCATCGCATGGCACATCGTTGAACCAAAATACAGAAAAAACATTGTTGCGCCAAATATAGAACACGAAACAATCGCCCATACATTATGATACAACACAGCATACGCAACCAACATTGCCAATCCAGCAATTGCTAATCCGATACCAATACCATGTGTCATAATATTCATAACCGATTCTGCATGCGTAACAGGTCTTTCCCAACGAAAAAAACCTGTTGCACGCAAAACTTTTAACAACGTAGATGCATGTGAATTATGTTTTACATTGCGCATTTGTGTGCGCACTTCTTTTCTTGTTTTCTCTCTCATGTTATTTTATTTCCCCCTCTACTCTCATTCTTACCCTATTTTCACCCATTACTTGCATAATAGAATATAAATCCGGTGTATTTGTCCGACCAGTCACTGCAACACGTAAATTCATTGCAACATCACCGTTTTTAACACCCAACTTTGTTGCAACAGCAACAATCTTATTCCACCAAGTATCTTTATCATCATTGATATCAAATGTATTCAAAAATTCACGCAACGTATCCGTATTATATTGGTATTCTTTATTTGGCATAAACAAGAAATCCCAAAAATATGATACTTCCTGTAAAGTTTGTTGCCAAGTAATAAAATCTTTACGTATACGCTTTGGATTGTCGCGTTCAATGGATAACACAGATGTTAAATAATCAACATTTAAAACTTGTTTTCTATTATCATCATTTCCATATTTCTTAGCCCAATTAACAACATCACCAACCAATTCATCAACTGGTAATTTTGCAATATATTCTTTGGCCCACCATTCTAATTTTTTCATATCAAACAATGAACCAGACATTGGAATCTTCTTTGGACGTAACTCATAATCCCAAAAAGATTTTACCTGACCTTTCATTTTTGCATCTTCATACCCAGATGCCAAAATATTACCCAAATAATCTATCACAGATTCCGTTGGCCAACCTTCTTGCAAGAAAAACTCAACATTTGCTTCTGGATCTTTACGTTTTGATAACTTTCTCTGTTTGCCTGTTTCATCATCAATCTTGTCTAATGTGGCCGTATGAATATATGATGGCAACGTCCATCCCATCATACGAAACATTTGGATATGCAATGCAACCGTTCCAAAATATTCTTCACCACGCACGACATGTGTAACACGCATAAAATGGTCATCACATAAATGTGCAAAATGATATGTTGGCAATCTATCCGTAGATTTTATTAAAACAATATCTTCATTATTTTCCGGCACAGATATTGAACCACGTACCGCATCCTTACAAAAAATTCTAACATCTGGATTACCTGTTGAATACAAACGAATAGATGGTGTTTCACCGTTATCCAAATGTTTAATAATTTCTTCTTCGCTGATATCTCTATCACGTGCATATTCACCATATATACCAGTCGCCAAACCATTTAATTTTTGTTTTTCCCGGATAGCATCCATTTCTTCCTGGGTTAAAAAGCAAGGATACGCCAATCCACGTGCCAACAAATCAGCCGCAACAGAATGATAAATATCTTTGCGTTGAGACTGATAATAAGGTCCATAAATATCATCATTATCATTTTTAATACCAAATTCAGCCAACGAATTGATAATAATGTCAACCGCTTCCTTAATTTCACGTTTTGTATCGGTGTCCTCTATACGCAATAAAAACAAACCACCAGATTGTTTAGCCAACTTATAATCAATCAATGCACTATATAAACCACCCAAATGCATATACCCCGTAGGACTGGGTGCGAATCGGGTAACAAAAGCCCCATCCTGCAATTGACGTGGTGGATATTTTGCTTCTAATTCATCCAAAGTATATTTTGGTTTTGCGCCCAAGACGCGTTCAATCAAATCTGGTTTTAATCCATTTCGCATTTTTGTTTCCTTGTTTTTATAACTTTATGATTCTATACTAATTATATGGAAAAACAAGAAATAAGAACAT
>CAMOTP010000052.1 GCA_946625925.1 uncultured Alphaproteobacteria bacterium
GCAACAAAACAGACGGTCGTTGCATTAATGATGCACCTGTCCAGCCTGTGTTTACACCAATGCCACCATCCATAAATGATAACAGTAATGATATATTCAGAGAGATAGATGTTTACATATCAAAATTTGAACAAGATAATGAAAAGGATAATACAGTACAAATAGTGTCAGATTCTATTGCTGGTGTGGTTTTGGGGACTGTTGGGGGTGTCGTCACCAGTAATATTATCAAAAAGAATCAGGCCCAAGATGGTTTCGAAAGTTTGAAATGTACAATAAAGGGACAAGATGTTGCTACTTATGGTGACGTGTTCCAGGTTGGATTTAGTAACTAATATATTGAAAATAAAAAAAAATGTGTTATCTTAAACAAAAAGGACAACGATATGAAAAACAAAACCAATTTAACATTATTCACAATATTGATTTGTGCAAGTATGTTTATGGCATCGTGTGAAAAAAATACAAACGATACAGATCCGGAAAGTGTAAAAGTTGAAAAACTTCTTAGAAATCCGGACTATAAACACGATGTTAATTATGTTAAACCACAAAAGATAGAGCAAATGAAGCAAGAATACGAACAAACCCAGAAAAAAATGCAGGAACTGGATTCTATAAATCGTATGCAACAGTTAAAAAATAAAGGAACCAGATAAAAGAAATGGGCGATTTGCCCATTTTTATTTTAATATGGAAATTTCAAAAAACATTGCTAAAATGATGGCTATGAAAAAATTACCCGAACTTTTGGCGCCTGCGGGCACATTGGATGCTTTTAAAACGGCTGTATTATACGGTGCGGATGCTATTTATGCCGGATTGCCGGGGTTTTCTATGCGTGCGCGTGCCAAAATTGATGTTGAAGGGGTAAAGCAGGGTATTGAATTTGCGCATAGCCATGGGAAAAAGGTTTACCTTGCATTTAATTTATTTGCCCATGATACAGATTTTGAAAATATGCCACGTGTTGCAGAAATCATAGATTATTTGCAGCCTGATGCATTGATTGTGGCTGATGCTGGTGTAATGATGTGGGTGCGTGAACATTTTCCAAATATGCCATTACATGTATCCACCCAGGCAAATATATGCAGTGCGGCATCTGTAAAATTTTGGCAAAATGCCGGTGCATCGCTTTGTGTTCTCGCGCGTGAGGTTTCACATAAAGAGTTTTGTACAATTCGTAAGGCCTGCCCAGATATAAAACTGGAAATCTTTGTTCATGGTGCGATGTGTATGGCATATTCTGGTCGTTGTTTGTTATCGAATTATATTACTGGTCGTCCATCAAATCGTGGCGCGTGTGCGCAACTGTGCCGTTGGAAATATGATGTTATCTTGCGTGAGGTTGAAAGTGGTGTTGAAATGCCTATTGATGAAGATTCTCATGGTGCATATATTTTCAATTCCAAAGATTTATGTTTGATGCCCCGTTTGGGCGAGGTACTGGAATCAGAACCAGATTCATTAAAAATAGAAGGTCGTAACCGCAGTGAATATTACGTTGGTTCTGTTGTTCGTGCATATCGTAATGCAATTGACAGTTGGGCGCACGACCCAGAGCATTTTAATCCAACAGAATTTATGAATGATTTATCTGTATTGGAATCACGCGGATACACAACTGCGTTCTTTGATGGTCCATTACCCGACACTGCACATAATTTTGAAACAACGAAATCAGACTCCGAATATCATGCATCTGGTGTGATAACAGGTACAGATGAAAACAATATCATATTTGAATTGCGTAATGAAATTAATGCTGGCGATGAAATTACATTTTTATTACCGCACGATAAATTCACAATACGGTTGGATAAAATTGTAAATGCAAAAAATGGTGAATGTTTGCCAAAAATGTCCGCAGGCCAGGGCAATTCGTTGCTGATACCACGTGACATAATCCCAGAAAAATATTTACCACAAATGCAGCAATATATTTTAGCATACAAACATAAATAAAAAATGCCCAAACGGGCATTTTTTATAACTTTATTCTAAGCAGCCTTTTGCATCTGTTGTGCCATCAAGAACTGCAACAACACCGCTTGATTTGGTTTTGCTTGTTTTTCAACAGTATTGTTGTTTTCTTTGACTTTTTCCTGTTCTTGTTTGAACATTTCGCGCAAAGTCCGCATATTATCATGCGTCATTTTTTCACCAAAAGCCTTATACGGGGATAACACATCTTTGTCCAACGTTAATTCAGATGTGCTTGATTGCATAATTTGTTTTGATGCAAATTTTTTTAATTGTGCAAACTGTTGTGCAATTTCATAAGCCACAGCATTTTTCTGTTTGTCATCAGACATAGTTTTTACAAAACTTTCGATTTGCTCTAATGCTTTTTGTTTCGCAGTACCTAATTTAGTGTTTTCACAACTGGCCCAATTTGCGAAAACCAAACCAACATACATTTTATGCAGGTTTTGTTTAATTTTCTTTTTTTGTTCATTGGTCAGCTGTTTAACACTGGTCAGTCCTAAAACTGCATGAATATTTTTTTTGAATTCGGGAGTGTTCTTGATTTGTTGTGTCATGGCGGCCTCCTTTGGTAATATGGCGGAATTCCCAACCACAATACATATATAGTGTTGGCAAAGCATATTTCAAGTCATCTGTCAAGAAAAAGATTATTTTGACATATCGTATGTTATATAGAATAATTGCATCGTTGTACCACAAAGCGTGCTGTTGCCAATAATGGGCGGTGCGGGTACGACCCTGGTCTTGCCAATAATGGGGGTCAGGAATTTCATCATAACATAAGGAGTAATCGATGAAAAAAACTTTGAAAGCATTGGCGATTGCGACTGCTTCAATAATGACAACTGGGGCTTTTGCTGCCACTGCCAACATGGAAAACCCACTTTATGCACCAAAGGCGGGACAATTCTTTTCCAAAACTGGTGCGGGTATTATGTACAAAATAGCAGATGATACAGATGCTATGAAATTGAAACACCATGATGGTGATGTTGAATTCCCAGTATGGCGTTTTACAGAAGATTTCGGTTATGGTATCACAGACCGTTTGAATACATATTTATCAATCGGTTATACAAAAAATGGCGATATTGATCGTAAAGGTATGCATCGTGGCCGTTTGGGTTTGGCTTATCGTATTTTTGACGACACAGATGCAGTTGTTTGGGATATGTATACCGAGGCATATTTGTCTGGTGT
>CAMOTP010000053.1 GCA_946625925.1 uncultured Alphaproteobacteria bacterium
CAACCATAGTTTCAAAACTTGCCCATCGGGGCAAGTTTTCTTTTGTTTTATAATGCTTTCACCGAGTTCGAGAGTTTAAATTCAAAAAACCTCAAAAAATTGTCATTTTCGAACTTTTTGTGATAAAATAATACTTGAAAGGCATTTGTTATGTTCAAAGTAAAGTCAATTCAGGAATTAGAAGATTTTTTATTACGGGATTCTACCTTGGATGATATGTGTGGTACGGTACCAGGAAAAAATGTTGGTGTACCCGATAAAAAATTAACCAAGGAAGATGTCCAACATGATATTTCTGTATTTGCGCGGTATTTAATTCGTGTTTATGTTGGCTGGCCCGTACATGATGATATTATAAAAAGAAAAGTTTTAAATTATTTAACAAAAATATATAAATCAGCGCATCGTATGACCGCGATTGAATTGTTTGATGTGCTTAAAAATGCCATTAAACCAATTCCTGATAATCATCTGTCCATCAGGTTTAATAATAGCCGGGCATGGATGACAATAAAAACAAGGTTACATAAAGATGTTGGTAAAAATATAGCCGGTCTACAACCTGTCAAAGCAATGATGCTTTACAACAATATTGCCGCGATTGGATTTACCGGTATGTGCAAGACAGACGAATTTCGTGATATTATTCTTGAATTCCAAAATAATGTTTTACCTAAATCAAAAGCTTTAATTATTGATTTGCGTGGCAATGGCGGCGGAAACAGTTTTTATTCTGATCAATTTGCTTATTTCCTTTGTGGGACAAAGATAAGCAGTATGAAAGAGACATATGTTCGCACGACACCGGAAGCCAAGAAAGTATTACAAGGGTCAAATCCAGAAGCGTCTTGGTCAAATGTGCCACAATCTGAAGAATTACAATTATTTTCAACTGGAAAAATTTTTAAAATTGATGAAACGCAAGCATATATGAAACCGATATTTATTTTAACAGATGAAAACACTGGGTCGGGCGCAGAAATGTTTTTGTTGCGTATGGTTCATCATCCGATGGTTCGTGTGATTGGTGATAATTCACGTGGTATGGAGGTTTATGGAAACATGGTTTTTTGTAAATTGCCATATAGTGATATATCTGTGACCGTTGGTTCAAATTATCGAATATTAGAATATGATAATTTTGAATTACACGGTTACAAACCAGATATAAAATGTAAAAACGGTCAAGATGCTTTGGAAACCGCTTTGTCAGAATATGCAAATCAATTTTGTGCCAATAGCTTTGCGCAATCAAGACAAAAGTAGTTGATATTTCAGCTTTTCAATCTCTTGTCCAAATTCCGCCAAATCAGTTCGCGAATTGCACAGGCTACACAACCAAGATAAACAAACCCGCCGATAAAGGCGGTTTTTTGTTAGAATTGTAATATTTACAGAAAGTTCGAAAGTTTGAATTTGAAAAATCGCAATTTTTTGGCATTTTCGAACTCTTTGTGCTATAATTCCTATGCTATGAATTTACTGGGGGTTTTGGTCGCTTTTATCAGTCCTATGGCGCATGCGGTATCAAATATCTTTGATGCATATGTGTCTGGCACAGTATTCAAGCGTATTCCAACGACTATATTTTATGTAAATTTAACCAATATTCTGGGGATTATATGTCTGCCACTGTTCGGGCCAATTCATTCTTTATCGCTGTCTGCGTGGTTGTTTGTGCTGCTGCTGTCCATCATAAATGTTGGATACCAGTTTCCGTATTATGCCGCACTGAATAAAACAGATACATCGGTGGTGGCGGCCCTGTTTCAATTGGAAAAGGTCTTTATACCATTGTGGGCTTTTTTGATTGTTGGCGAAGTTTTACATCCGGTTCAATATGCTGGCTTTGGTATCATAATTTTGTTTTCGTTGCTGCTGAATATAAATCCAAAGGCGAATATAAAAATCAATACTGGTTTTTGGCTGATGTGCCTAACGGCGATAATATTGTCGTTTGATGGTGCTTTCTACAAGGCATTATTGGGACATACCGATTGGGTGTCGGCGGCATTCTGGGTGGCGGTTATATCTTTTGTGATGCAGTTTATGATGATTTTTATACCCACCACGCGGCAAGACATTGTAAAAAGTTTTGGCAAATATCGCAGAAAGTTCGGTATGTTTTTATTTGTGGAATTCTTTGACCAATTGGGTTCATTCAGTCCTATATTCGCATTGTCGTTGATTCCGGTTTTGGTTGATTCCGGGATTGAATCGGTTCAGCCAATTTTTGTCGCACTTTACGGTGTAATCTTGGCACGGTTTTTCGGCAAGCGATTCCACGAAGACATTTCACGCGGCGCAATGATTAAAAAGATAGTTTGTTTCGTTATGATTGGTGCCGGTGTAATGATGACATTGATATCATAGGTTATCTATAAATATAAATTTTGCAAAAACAGGCGCGGCAATTTTTGCCTTTGTTCACGCAATATGGACAATATCCATGATTGCGATAAAAAGATGTTCCCATATCCGCCAACAATTCAAACGAACATTTGGCAAGCATTTTATATGAATTCACGTCGCCGTTTTTTATTTCGCCCCATGCCTCGTAAATCACAGGATAATCGTGAATATCTCTCAGGCAACTTTTTAACAGCATTGTGCCGATTCCTTGCCTTTGGTAATCTTGGCTAACAACCACATATAAAACATCGCGATGTTTACCGATATCCAGCGCATAATCGTTATCCGATTTGACTTCGCCGATGCCACATAATCCAACAACGGTTCCATTATCATCAATTGCGACCCGATAATAATCAACTGTATCCGTCAGTTCCGCAATGTTTCGGGCCATGACATCGTTATTTGCACCTTTGATAAGGTTGCATGTTCCCAGGTTTTGCGTGATAAGTTCCGCCATCTGGGGGATATGCAATTTGTCCGCTTTTATGATTTTTATGTTATTCATTTCAAACGCTCTTACTAACATTATCAATCATATGCAAAAAAAACGCAAAAAATCAAGATAGTTATCATAAATTCGGCAACCCAAGTTTATCTTTCAGATTCTTTATTTCTTTACCGATAGCTATTAAATCTTGATAGTAATCGGCTCGCGAA
>CAMOTP010000054.1 GCA_946625925.1 uncultured Alphaproteobacteria bacterium
ATACCTAAATATGAAAGGTTGCAAAAATTTAAACTTTAAACTAATATGATAAAAACTAATGGTGAAAGTATGATAAATATAGTAAAAAAATTTAAACAATATTCAAATACAGATGATATTTTGAAATTAGTGTATGGCATCCCATCTCCCGAACATTTTGACTGTGTTTTTGTTGCGCCATCTTGGAATATAGAAAAGGTTTTTGATTTATCATCAATTAATACAGAACTATTATTTTCTAACCAGGATATAACCGCACATAAAATTACACATAACGGCAAAAAATACCTGTATGCGCAATTAAAAATTGGTGCACCAAATATGGTAGATTTTTGTGTGTCTTGCTGTGATCTGGATTGCGATAAATTCATATTTATCGGATCCGTTGGGTCATTGGTCCCAGAAATAAATTTAGGTGACATTATTATCCCAGAATATTCGATATCTGGTGATGGGGCGTCATTATATTTACACGATGCGTTAGATACAGATAACATGTTCAAACCTGCATATTCTAATCCGGAATTAAACCGCTATATCAAAAATGTTTGCAGGACACAAAACATAAATACCGTAAAGGCAGTTCCAATTTCTGTGGACAGTGTTATGTGCGAATATCAACATCTGGACGAATTTAAAAATATGGGTGCAAATGTCATAGAAATGGAAACCGCAACTTTTTTCAATGCGATGAATTTAATCGGTAAACCGGCCTCTGCGGTTTTGATTGTGTCCGATAATTCTTCGGTCGGTCAACATTTAATAGATATCGACAAAGAAACGCGAGATAAGTACCATGCTGCAAGAACATGCATAAAGAATATTTTGTTGAATATATAAAATAAAAGCCCAAAAAATTTGGGCTTTTAATTTTTATGGCGGATGGTGAGGGATTCGAACCCCCGGACGAGTTGCCCCGTCAGCGGTTTTCAAGACCGTCGCATTCGACCGCTCTGCCAACCATCCGAAACTGTCAATGGCTACATTATATATTATTTTTTTTCTAACGCAAATGTAAAATTGTTTTTTGTGTGTTTTCCAGGGAATCGACAATAAAAAAACAAAAATCAAGTGTTTTTTTATTCCGGTCGGGTTGTTTATACATGTTTTTTGTGGTATAATGACATACAAGACGAAGATGTTTTATCGATATGTATAGCAAAAACGCAGGATTTTTACTGGGTGTCTTATGCGTGTCCTTGACGACTGTGGCATGGGGTGCGCCTGTTGTGCGTGTTTTAGGACAAAATACACAAAAAAACAATGTGGCCGGTACGACCAGTGCATCAAGTATACAAAATCCAGTTGGTTCATCACAAATTATCAAAACGCGTGCGGCAACACTTAATAAATTCAAAACTGTAAATATTCCAGGAAATAGTAAATCACTAGGAATTTCTGGATTGGACGATACATCTTTGACGAATCGATTGTCGATGAAACCTGTTAAAATAAAGGTAAAATCGAAACCAGCAACACAACCAACATCATCGCCATCTGGTAATACACCATCTGGTGATACGCCATCGGGGGGCGGTTCTTCGTCTGGCACAACCCCGGATCCAATCAGTGCGGGTGTTATGGAACAGTTGGATATTCTGGCTGATAAAATAGATACCAAGGCAGATATTGCGGATTTATCTAATTATTATACCAAGGATGAAATCGACGAAAATTATTATACATCGGCCCAGGTTGATGAAAAATTATTAGAAATTGACAATGATTTATCTGAAATTCATACGGCTATACAAAATATAAATACAAATGTATCTGTTGAAAATATCCAAAACTTAACAAATCAGGTTAATCAACAGGCAAATCAGATTCAAGATTTACAGAATTTGGAATTGAATAATGACACAGTGTACGATTCCAATACGCAACAACGGGTCAAGGTATCGATTGTCGATGATTTTGATAAATCTATACTTGATGGATACGGTGAAATTTAATTTAAGATGAACAAGTAAAACAAAAAGGAAGGAAAGTGAAAAAAATAGTATTATCTGGTTTTATGGCTTCGATGCTGATGTTGCCTGTGGCGGCATTGGCTGATGGTGAAACGACCGGAACATCAACACCATTAACGACCAAAAACTATGTGGATGATGGCTTGCGTGCCGTATACAAGGCATCCAAAACGTATACTGACAGCAAAATTGGTGATTCCACCACTGGTATGACCAAGGATGTCAATGATTTAAAGGCGATTGTTAACGGTGATGGAACGAGCTTGGGCTTGAATGATATCATCAAGGGCGATGGAACAACTGCAAACCCTGGTTTGATTAATGATGTTGCCGCGTTGGATACCCAAATCAATGGGGCAAATGGTTTGGCTGATGATATTGCTGCGTTGGATACCCAAATCAACGGAAATGGAACAACGACAACCGGTTTGGCTGGTGACGTTGACACATTGAAAAATACAATTGGTGATGCCACAACCGAGGGCACATTGGCATACAAGGTTGAACAATTGCAATCATCATCAACGGTTTACACTGCTGGTAATGGTATCAATATTGATACATCCGATAATAACACAATCAGTGTCAAGGCTGGCGAAGGTTTGGCGGTCGATGCAACCACGAAAAATATCACCATTGATGGTTTGGCAACCACCAAGGCCGCAGGCAACACAACAAAAATGTACGTTTATAAAAACGGTACACTCAGTGAAATGCCGGTCCAAGATACGTGGGATACAGACTTTGATTTTGATCCGAACGATTAAAGAAATTTAAAAAAAGTAAATTTTGTATTTTTAGAAATACAGAATTTATGATATAATACAACCATAACGAAATCCCAGGAAGGAGGGAGATATGAAAAAATTATTAAAAGTATCATTAATGGCAATGTTGGTCGCCAGTCCATT
>CAMOTP010000055.1 GCA_946625925.1 uncultured Alphaproteobacteria bacterium
TTAACGACGACGATATCCGTTGCCAGAAAATGTAGTATTGCTGGATGAAGAACGTTTTGATAAATAACGAGCAGCAATTAAAACTAACCATTCAACAGATAAAATTGCCATTGCAGCCATTTTCGCTTCTAAATCGTTTACTAATGCCAAAACATATACGATTTGGGCAATAAAAGAAATGTACAAAATACCAAATATACCTGTAAAAAATACTTTTTTAATTTTTCCAAACATTTTTTATTCCTTTTTATTGTGTTTGTTTAATGTCGGGTTTCTGGTGCCAGGTACCCGACCAACCCCGCAAAAGCTAAACAGATATAATCAACAATTGCCAATTATATCAAAGCCATATTAGGCAGCCATTGCAAGGCGAACGTTGTCGTTCGCAGCGAAATTATCGCCATTCAGTTTTTAGTTAGTGTTTTACGACAACCATGTCGGATTCATCGCTAAGCTTTTACTGCGCCTGTCGAAACTATGTCAGCCCCATAAAAGTCTTACATAAATGGTGGAGCTGTGGGGTACCGCCCCCCAGTCCAAAACGACTATTCTGCATAGGATTCAGAATCATCACTGCTTGACGCAGCCCGATAATTATAAATCTTTGGACTGGAAATTGCAAGTTTTTAAGTTTATAATGCCTGTGTTATAACAAACAGGGATACAAATGAAGTTTCTGGATAGAGCAAAAATTCATATCAAAGCAGGGGATGGTGGCAATGGTGCCGCATCTTTTCGTCGTGAAAAATACATTGAATATGGTGGACCAAATGGTGGCGATGGTGGTCGCGGTGGTGATGTGATTTTTCGTGCTGTACCTAATGTTAATACGTTGATTGATTATCGTTTTAAAACCCATTTTGCAGCTGAACGTGGTCAAAATGGTATGGGCAGAATGCGTACAGGTTTTTCTGGCGAAGATTTGATTTTGCCAGTTCCAACCGGTACGGTGATTTTATCAGAAAACGAAGAAATCGAATATGCAGATTTGAATCAGGACGGTATGGAATATTTGGCTGTGCGTGGTGGAAATGGTGGTTGGGGTAATTTGCATTTTAAAAGCCCAACAAATCGGGCACCAAAACAGGCGAATGATGGATTGCCAGGTGAAGAAAGAACGGTTGTTTTGCGATTAAAATTGATTGCTGATATTGGTTTGGTTGGATTCCCAAATGCAGGAAAATCAACGTTGCTATCTGCGGTGACATCGGCACGTCCAAAAATTGCTAATTATGCCTTTACGACATTAAATCCGCAACTGGGGGTTATGTATGCTCATAATCGTGAATTTGTTCTGGTTGATTTGCCTGGATTGATTGAGGGTGCACATACCGGTGTTGGTTTGGGTGATAAATTTTTAGGCCATGCGGAACGAACCAAAATGATTTTACATATCATAGATGGGACAGAGGAAGATTGGAGGGCGCGTTATGCCGCTATTCGTCATGAAATGGATTCTTATGGTGGCGGATTGTTGTCTAAACCCGAAATAGTTGTTATAAATAAAATAGATGCGATTGATAAAGATGTATTAGAAGAACGTATGACGGCATTCAAAAAATCATTTGGTCGCAAGAAAAAACCTGAAATTTTAACCATCAGTGCGGCGGGGAGACAGGGAATTGACACATTGATATCTGTAATCGAAAAGAAAATGATGGATTTGTAAAATGACAGAAAACAAGGAACAAAAGGAAACTTTTAATTTTGGCGTAACAGGTTTAGATGGTAAGCCAGTCCCGGATTCAAAAATTGGTCCTGTATTGCGTGATATTATATTATCTTCAGAAGACAAGGTTGCATCTTGTAAAAACGGCGTAAATGCGTATTTTTATGATGGTTATGATGAACCAAAAATGATGCCGTTGAAAGATGTCAACCCAGATAAATATATAGTGAAATATATTGCTGGTTTGTGGCGTGTGCGTCCAAAACCGACCAATGAGTATAAAATAATACCTGTGTATGATAAACGTTTTGTATTAGGTTCAGAAATAAAAATAAATGAACGCGACGATTTTGGTTTTAGGTATTATAAAGCTGCGCTGGAACATTATGATTTGTTCGGGGTGTTAGAGGTCGATTTTAAGTTTTTTGTGGCAGTATGTGATACCAAGCAGGGTCCAATGATGCGTTATGGTCAAACACGAGAAGAGGCACGTGCTTTCTTGCGTGGGGCGATAATGGATACTTTTGCACCACATATTGCGGCATTCGTTTTATCTGAAAAACAAAAAAAAGTAAAATAAACAAGAAAAGGAGTAATTAATGCCTACATTAAAAGGAACGCAAACTGAAAAGAATTTATTGACGGCTTTTGCTGGTGAATCTCAGGCACGCAACCGTTATACTATGTTTGCATCTGCAGCAAATAAGGAAGGTTTTCAGGCTATTGCAAAAATATTTTTAGAAACAGCAGAACACGAATATGAACATGCATCCAGATTGTTCAAATTTATGGAAGGTGGTATGTTGGAAATTACTGCAAGTTTTCCTGCTGGAAAAATTGGAACAACATTGGAAAATTTGAAATCTGCGGCATATGGTGAAAATGAAGAAAATACAGAAATGTA